>JAFEAR010000111.1 GCA_018266335.1 Bdellovibrionales bacterium | reverse complement strand
GTTCTGCGGAGTCATAGCCCACCGAGCGCATGGTTGTGGAATTGACCGCTGTCCGCCGCATCCTCCTCGCATTCTCCCGCAGAATTCCCTTTCGGCTTCAGAAGCTAATTTGGACAGGCCTGGTTTCCGCATGATGTCGAAGTAAAATTCCTTCTCCCATGTGTTGATCCACCTACGCTCGAAAGCGTGTTGAATGGCTTCTGCATTCAGAGACCGGGTGCTGTCTTTCCGGACGCGTTTAACTGCCGTAAAGATTTTGTCGGAAGGTAATCCGATGAACTTTTTAACGCAACAGTTCCCTACCGTTACCTGGTTCTTGTTGTGCTTGTTTAAGAGAACGCACAGCTCGTTAATTGGGAAATGCCCGCACAAACACGTTTCAGGCTCTTCCACTTCATAAATCTCCAACAAGCCCCACTCAAGTTTCGCTTCGTCCCAGATATTGGAGATCGAGGAACGGATTATTCCTTGAACAAGTTTCGTTAGGTGGAATTCCGTCATGAAAACTTATGGTAATGAACACGAAGCCTTAAGCTGCGTTCTGCTCGGTTTCCGCGCCGATCAGCTTCTTGAACTCATGATCGAGCCGCTTCCGCATGTCTGGAAATTCGCTCTGGAACGCTTCGAGCCCTTCGCGCCTGGCCTCGACGGCCAGCTTTGTCGTATGGGCTGTTTTGTCCGGCACTGCGCTGAGGTATTGCGCGCTTATCGTGAGGCTCTTTGCTCGCTTAAAAAAATTGTCGAGTTCGGCAGCTAACGTCTCAGAGAGATAAATCCGGTTACTCTCGAAAAACCGAAATGCCACATGCAGGGCGTGCCATGCCTCCTGCGCCTGCTCCTCCTCCGTGAGCCCTCCAGGGAATTGAGCCCATTGATGGTACGTATGCGCGGCCCAATAGGCTGTCACGAAAAGTGCGTAGAGCTCAGCAACGACTAAAGCCCTTTTTTCCTGAAGTTTGGAAAACCGGACCTGATGCTCCGTCGCGGCAATCTGAAGAGAGTTTTTCAGTCGCTCGACAGTCACGTTGGCATCGGATTGTAATTGCGCCTTAAACGTTTCCACGTCCTTGGCAAGCCGGTGCGAAAGCAGCGCCTTGATGAGGTACGCCAGCGCAGATAACAGCATGGCTTGGCCGCCGAGCGTGATGAGTACTTGCTGCCAGATGGAATCCATTCGCGTTTAGGCTTTCTTCGGCGCGCGTGCTTGATGGGTTGAAACGAGAAACGTAGCGACTGCCCCAGAAAGGTTTACGGCAAGCTCTGCATGGCGTGCAGCGGGCTTAACGGGCTTTTTCCCTTGCCCGTGTGCATCACTGAGGCGATTGCGCAACGCACCTAAGCCTTCAATGACGGCCGTACAGCCACCGAGAATCTGCTTGAAGATCGGTTCGGAATGCTGGCTCGGGGCAATATTTAGAATTTTGGCGGCCATCTTGTACAGACCGGGTAGATCGCTATCTGGAGCGTAGGTCTCTCCGTGCTCATCCAAAATGTGTTTACACACTGATTCGAGCAGAGTGCGGGCAAGGGTAATTGCGCCCTCCGAATCCGTTTCGCGGCGCTCCATCGCTTTCAGCCAGAGCTGATGCACCGTCTCTGTATCAAACTTCTCCAGTGCAGCCGCAACGCTTAGGTCGGCCGGCGTTGCCTTTACGCCTTCCAGGCGCTCGAACATCGGCCGGAACTCGTCCCACAGGTATTGGCGGCGCTCGGCATAGGTTGAGAATTTGTATTTGATAAACTGCCAAAATTCGGCAGGAGAGCGGCATGTCCGAAGAAAACGCGGGGCGATGTCCTTTAGCAGGGGGTGATTAATCACCTCGTCGCGTCCGGTTTGATACTCCTCCAGCGTTGCGGTGCCATTGGTGGCTTGGGCGATTAGGCAGTTTTGGAAGATTTCGAGCCGTTCAGATGCGCTGAGATTCGACATTTAGCTGATTCCTGACACTGCTTGCATACCATTGGCAACCCTTCGGTGTTCGGATATTGAGGCGATTTAGATCACGCGCGATCTGCCGCAATCCCTTGCCTTCCTGCTTCCATCCCCGCATGAGAGACACGACTTCCGGCGGGGGCGGTTGAAGGTCTTTCGCCGCTCGCGCCAGCTTGGCAGCTTCGGCTGCGCGCGGGTTGCCGAGTTTTACGCCGCGGCGCTTGGCCGCGGCGAGCGCTGCTCTCGTGCGCTGCGAAATCATCTCGCGCTCATGCTCAGCAACAGCCGCCAGGATGTGAAGAGTGAGCCGGTTCGCCTGGGGCATGTCCACGGCCACGAATTCCACGCCGCTATCCATCAGGTTCGCGATAAAGGCGACATTGCGGGCCAGGCGGTCGAGCCTGGCGATAAGGAGGACAGCAGGGCGGGTTCGGCACTCATTGAGAGCGGCGAGGAGCTGGGGCCGGTTCGTGTGCCGGCGGCCGCTCTCCACTTCCGTAAATTCGGCCACGAGCTGGCCGCGCTCGCCGAGAAAACGGGTGACGGCCGCACGCTGCGCGTCCATGCCCAGGCCTGTCATTCCCTGTTTGTCGGTCGAAACACGGTAGTAGGCGACGTAATGGGGCATAGGTGTAATTCTCTGAAAGGGACGTTTGAAAGATTACACCATAATGGAACGAACGCATCAACGAGAAAAGCCCGACAGAAATTCATCTGCCGGGCTCCTCGGGTGCGAAGCTTTGGAAAGCCACGCGGTCTTTTGGCAATTTCATTATCCTCCCAGCGCAGAAACTGCGCCACCCTCACGGGAATTAGCGTCCAGTCTCCCACCGGACATAAATGCCCGGACGTGTGGACGTTTATTCACATCCCCCCCTCCCACCAAATGTCCACCTAAATACATGGACATACAAGTAGAGACTACGGAGTAAAGTCAGGGTGCCGTCGTAACACAGAGGCACCCGGCCGTCGTCGTAACTTTCCGAAATGTCGCGATGCTAAGGTACAATCAAGTTGTGAGTTGGCGAGAGCCGCTCATGTGGAAATTGGCGCGAAGTTTCGGATGGACACGCGGTCTTTTGGCGAAGACGCCCCATTCGCGGACCTAAGCGCCGGGTTCCACCAATCCCACTTAGGAGATCTCCACGCATGGAGCCCCTTAGCCAATCGAATATCACCAGCTTTTCGGCAAACCCGGATAGCTCTACCATTAACCGTAAACTCGCCGTCCGCTGGGGAGGACAGGAATCACTGTTCGCCCGGCCGGAAGGATGGGTCGGAGTTCCTGATGCTTTCTTGCGTCTTTATGCCCGCCTAAAGCCGTACTCGCTTACAGTGGGTGAAGCGATGTTCGTTCTCGAACTGATGTCCTACAAATGGTCGGCCAATGCTCCCTTCCCGAGTTATAAGTCTCTGGCCGCTCGCATGGGCGTAACTGACAAGATGGTGCGTCGGTATGCTGCACATCTTCAAGCCAAGGGATACCTACGGCGGGAAGCACGAATCGGTAGCACCAACACCTTCGATCTGAATCCGTTGTTCACCGCACTCGCGGCGGCGCTGGAAGAGGAAAAGAAGCTTCCGCAGGCCGCTTAACCTATTAGCAGCCAAAGGCCGGGGCAATGCCAAATCGGGCTTGCCCCGGCCCTTTTTGTTTTATGTTACCTCAATGCCGTAATTACGGTAGTGCGGCGCTACGGCGTTACGGCGTTCTAATTAATACCGTAATGCAAATGTAGCGATTCTGTATGAGAAAATCGCTCCTGGAAAGACACTCTTCTACTGAACCGCCAACCTGGGAAAGTTGATGCGGTCTTTAGGGGGCCTGGGATGTGCCTTGCGAGACGTTCGTTTACAGTCCATGTGTTGCTTGCCGTTGCGCTAATCCAATCCGGGTTAGCCGATACGATTCAACTGCGTGATGGACGCAGTTTTTCTGGCCGAGTCGTAGTTCGAGCCAGCGATCCTCAACGTGTCATCTTGGTACAAGATGGAATCGTACAGAGTTTTGCGCTCGAAGAAATCAAAAGCATTAGCGCAGTGCCTCAGCCGACGCCTCAGCCCTGTCCAGAGTCCGTGCGGGCGGTCGCCGGACTGTCTCCTAATGATGTCTCCCCAAAGAGCAAGCACGGCAAAGCCCTCGGCCGCCTCGCAATCGACGTTCTGAACAGGTCAAACGGTGGTACACCGCGACCCGATCTTAACGCCATCCTCGGCCCCACCGTCTCAAGCCTAATTGATCCCAACCAGCAGCCGATTACCACGAGGTTCACGGATGCGCGGTGCAGCGGCATCTTGCCGGAAGATTTCACGCCGCCCTCTTTCGCCCCGCTTTCGGCTCTGGCGCGAACACCAGATGGCGCTTTCCTACTGAGGCCGGGCGCATTCGAGGGCTATGTGCAAAGCTATTGCCTGCGTGCAGGCACGTATGGCCCTAGCCGGGGAACCGGTTATTGGCCTGTCCCATTGACGGGGCCGAAAGCGGCGATGGTACAAGGCATTCTGCGGCAGTCCGTGCTGCATCCCGAAGTGCCGCAGCAGGATATTCAAGTGCTGCTTTGGGCTATCATCGCCCGCACGGATTACGACCACATGCCGGAGCCCATGCAGCGCACGGCGAAGACTTTATTGACGCCGGAAATGGTAAACAACCTGCGAAGAGGGCCGCTTCGCTTTGTCCCAGCCGGACAAAGACAACAACTTGAACAGTTGGTGCAAAAACAAATCGCAGCTATTCGTGGCCCGCTACAACAAGTCTTTCTTGCCGAAAGCAACGTTCGCCAACAGCTCGCAAGCTCCGCCAGCTACCAGGCCATCGAAGGAACGGCTGTTCTGACCGGACTCGTGCCACCTGACCCCTCCGTTACACCCATCCCGCGCGCGTGGGTGCAGGATTCTCAAGGCTTCTTCGTTCGCTACCTGCCGGAAAGCTACTCAAAGACGAAAATTCAGCTCTTTGTGCCGGAAGCAGCCACGACAGCAGCTAATCAGCCTTTGGTGTTCGATCCAGCGAATGCCCTTGCCACACCCGCAAATACTGGAAGTCAGAGGCTGGCTATCACAGGGCGAGAACAAGATGGTAGTCATCCGCCCTGCAACGACTCCACAATTCAGACAAGTTATTCTCCACAAAACCCCAACTACCACCGTTATCCACATGCTGGCGAAAGCATCAGGACTATACTCTGCGAGAAGACAAATAGTCGATGCACAAAGAACGCCGTGTTCAACATCATGCTTTCTAGCGCACAATATATAGCCCCTACGGACGATACCTCTCCCGTAACCAACTGCAAGATCACCCTTGTGAATATCAATATGCTCACCGATCTTCTTTACTACAATCCGATTCGCAGCGTGATTGGCGAATACTCAGTGACGAACTACACTAAACCTGGAGATTTCTCTCATTTTGGCCATTTCTTGCATCCTGGAAAAGTTGTGCGCACCATCAATGAAAATGACACGGCTGTTTATGTTGAAACGTGGGGCGAGGGCACTGGAAATTTTGGAGATCTCAATGAAAAACGCGCACCGGACGTGTGGCATGGAGTGGATAACAAGTTGAGGGATGCTGTTAATCAAGGGATTGGTTCCCGCTGAGCTTGCCTTTCTCTTGCCCTTGTGGCATTACGTCCAAGCATGAGTCTCTTACGGTTTACACGGTTGCGGAGACAATTATTTGTCCTTACGGTTTGTGGGCTGTTAATTGTCCCATTTTTGGTGGGCTTTCTGTTCGTACCAGCAACGATCCTGCTTGCTATTCCTGCCGACTTACTACGCGAAACGACAGGTGCGCACTTTTTCACGTATGGTGAATTACTCGCGTCGATCAGGCGGTCAGGGATGCAAAGGAAACGGCCGTCCATACCTGGCGGCAAAAAGAGTCCGAACGAAAAACCGAAAGAAAGGAGCGTTCCTTGGAACCTTCGCTGTAAGCAGCGAATCGTAATTCCACAATGGCCGACGACATAAACTTGACGGACGGCGCGAGTCTGAATGAATTACCGCCATCGGCAGGAAATCAGGCCCGAGACCTGGGCGCACAATTGCAGCAAGCGGGAGTAACGCAAAGCACGGCCCAAACCTACGGGCCTCAGCAGCAGGAACTGAACACGCAAGGCGGCTGGCAGGTGGACACCCAGCCGAATGCGGGAAAGCCGCCGGATAATCGCCCGCCGCTAGAGCAGGCGCAAGCGGCGGGTCAAACCCTGAACAAGGCCGGGGTGATATATAGCGATGACCCTGCGGATAAGGACAAAACCAGCAGGGTAGAGACGGCGCTTGCCAACGCTCGCTCTGCCGGGCAAAATGCGCCCTCAGTGGATCAAAACATAGAGCGCTGAAGCGTATGGGCCTTCTCGATCAATACGTCAACAGGACTAAATCTGAACCTCAACCAGCCGCGCCGGCGTCGCGGCTGGTCATTCCGGAGCTGGAAGAAGCGGGGCCGGTCGTTCCCGTGCCTGAGCTGCCGACGCAAGACGGCCGGGGGGTATATCAGGCCTGCTTTGCGCCCGTGAATGAACGGCGGGAGTGGTTCTTTTTGCTGCGGCGCACAGGCGGTCATGAAGCGCTGCGCTATGAGCTGATAAACAAATATCTGTTCAGCCCTGATGGTTCGCAGCTCGCCATGATCTACGTCGATTCCATCTATGTGCTTAAGGGCCGCAGGCTTTCGGAGTTTCTGCCGAAGCTGTTGGATCGATACGCCTACTCGGTTGATGAGTACGACGCCACCAGGCATCTGCCGCTCACAGACCAGGCCTGCGTCATTACGGCGGTGGAATCGTACGGCCGGAACACGCCGCAGGGGCAGCAATCCGTTGCCGATGTGAAGGCGGCTAAGAAGAGCTGAGCGGTGATGTCCGGGAGCGGGCGGGGCTAGGTTAAAAGCAGGAGCGGAACGCCTTCGGACAAAGCAGCCTTCTTGAGCCTTTCATCATTTGTCGCCAGAGGAAGTTTTCTTCGCAAGGCAAGGTCAAGGTACGCGGTATCATAAGCCGCCAAATCCACCTTGCGAGCCATCATCTGGAGATCGACGTTTTTCCAGATGTCTTGCCGGTCTACGCTAATCGGCAAGGCTCGCAGAAGATCGAGGTACTCGCGAATCTGCTGTTCATTGATGCGGCGACGCTTCGCATAGGAAACAAACAGCATGTTGGCTATCTCAAACGCCCAGATTTCAGGGACGATGGCGTCTTTTGTCGCTAGTTGCGACAGCACATAACGCGTAT
>JAFEAR010000110.1 GCA_018266335.1 Bdellovibrionales bacterium | reverse complement strand
TATAGAAAAGGCCCGCCGAGAGAGCCGGCGTTAGGAAGTAGTGCATACCGATGTTGAAACCACCGAAGCTCGTGGCCGTTTTTGTTTTACGACTGCCACGGTTAGTAAAAATGCCGGTACTCGTACGCAAAACGAGTTTGGGTGCATTGCGTACAGTGGCTTGTTCCTCGTCCGCGCGGGCCAGGGCCGGTGCCAACACCGCAGCCAAAATGAGCGGCAATCCCAGTCTCATGTCTTGCCTCACGCCGCCTGCTCTTCGTCTCCCTCGCCGCTAACGGGAGGAAGCTCGGTGGAGGCCTTCCTCAGCGCCAAGCGACCGGAGTCAGCTTGCTTGCGGAGGTAATCCAGGAATTCGCGCGCCAAACGAGTAGCCGCATCGAACTCCTGCAAGTCTTGCCGTTCGCGTGCGCGGCGCAATTGATCGAGCACGATCGTACGGCCGGTTCCCTCGGGAAGAAAATCTTCAAAGCGTTGCGATACGGTTGCCGGTAGAGCCAGCATAACGGACATTTTTTGGGCCGGGCTGAGCGGCAAGAAAGCTTCGCGCAATGCTTCATGATCCACGGCATCTAAGCTCCGCGGCGTCCACACCTTCGTGCGGAGCAAGGCTACGAAATCGGGTGCCATGGTCGCAAGGTCGTCCAGGAACTGATCGTCTTCGCCCAGAGTCTTAGCGAGAATCGAATCGATTGCGGGATCGAGCAAAATGTTCGCGTAGAAGCGACGCTTATCTTCGGCCTGCACGGCCGTGCGCGGATCGCGGGCGTTCTGGCCCACGCGGTCTAAGATGCGGCCCGCAGCCTGGCGTAAAGCATCGCGGTCCAAATCCGAGCCCGCCAACATGCGCTGCCACACGGAACTATCGCTCGCACGCAGCACGACACCAATTTTTTCGCGCGGCAAGAACTCCAGCGCTACGCGCCAGGAGGCAGGATCATTAGATTCCTCGACCGCTTGGAACAGATCTTCCACGGGGGCCATGGACAAACGGAAAGCTTGATCGCCTTCGAGCGCCCGCTCCACCACAGAAGTGCCGGCAACTTCGCGCAGCACGGCGTTCTCTACAGTGCCCTGCAACCACGAAGCCGGATCCCACGGACCCTCCACGTTGATGGCCTGGGTGAGCGTTAGAATACGTTCGCGCCCGAGCACCGACTTAAGCGATGCCCGCTCGGCGTCGTCCAAATTCGCCAGCAACCACTTAAGCCCGCGCTGATCTTCCGGGGAATCACCGAGGACGCGCACAAAAGCGAGAGGATTTTCAAGGAGCGTCTTCTTCACGAAGGCGAGATTCTTAAAGTGCTCCCGCAGGCGCGGCGCCACGGGCGGCGCTTTCGCCGCACTCACTTCACTAGATTTTATATCGAGGCCCAGGGGAGCCGCTACCGTGAGCGGCTTTTCGGGGTTCGAACTTACGGTCGCACGCATGGAGCGAATGCCCGCCGCGATTTCGCCCGCAGAGCGCGAAATAACGGTGGAAGCGATGGACGAGGAGAGGAGCAGACCCAGGCCCAACACCAGGGCCGCAGCGAGCGGAATCAGCGCGCCGTATTTTTGGATGAGCTTTTCAAAGACACTCACTTCGGACTTGGGTTCTTCGGGCGTTACGGAAGCCGGTGTACGGTCAGCAGCTTTGCCGGGCGTTGCGCCATTCGCCGCCTGTAAGGCGTCCGGTTCCAAAAAGGCCACGCGCGAAATTTTTACATCGGGATTCATTCCGTCGAGAGCGTTATTCGCGAGCAACTGAATTTGCTGCACCGTCGCATCGTCCAATTGATCGGACACGCGAATATCTACTTCGGCAGCTTTAAAGCGAATCTTGTTGCTTGCCACGCCTTCATTCGGTGCCGTGACGTAACCTAGGTCCATCCAGGTATCGATATTAGCGACGGCATCATCTTCCTTGGCGGTGGGCGCCCGGAAGCGAACGTTCACAATCACTTTGGACTTTCCACCCAGGTAGGTGTCGAGGGTGCGTTGAATCTTGCCTTCAATGGACTGCTTGAGCTGCTCGGCTTCGGTGCTGACTTCTACCTGCGCATGCGCAGCGAAACCAACGAAGGATAAGGCCAGAGTTAGGAGTAGTGAGAATTTGGTCTTCATCACTCGTCCGCCTTCGTGTCGTTCTGCGGATTAGCAAGCGCCTTAGGTAGAACGGGCTTGCTTTCTTCCGCTGAGGCTTTTTTCTCGAGGACCATGCCCCGGGCTTCGTTGGTCGAACCCAGCATGCGCGACACTACGGGATCCGTGGGATCCAGAGCTTGCGCTTGCAAAAGATAACGACGAGCGGCAACACGATCGCCGCGCACGAGTTGCAGGTTAGCCATCATAACTTGCGCCACCGCAATGGTCGGAAAGCGCTGCTGAAAAACTACGAGCGCCTTTTCGGCCTCGTCATATTTCTTAGCGCGCATCATGGCCTGAATGTTGAGGATGTCGCGCACCAACGCGTTGTGCTCGGTCGAGAAATCGCGAAGGATATATTTACGGAAGAAAGTTTCGTCGAGTTTGACGAGTTGGACCCGGTAAGTGTCCGCCCCGCGCACTTCAACTAATAGAGTTTGCGGCAGGTAACCCGGACCCACGAAGCGCACCGAAAGAAGTCCGTCACTAGAAGTTGTCTTTTGGAGCACGTCGTCTTTAAGTACGAGCGGCGTGTTCCCTAGCACTTCACCGTTCACCGTTTGTACTTCGGCGCCAGCGGGTTCGGAGACCAGTTCCACACTTTTCGAGGCGCACGCCGACAACATCAAGAGCGCAAGCGCCTTGCCAATCGTGGAGAAAGATAGGTGTGTAGTCCCGGTCATGCAGAACTCATCGGCCAACTTTTGAAATGAGTTGAGGGGGTTTGAGATCTTTTTTTTCTGGGACTTAGCTCAGGAAAACTCGTTTAACACGCAGCGAGTCAAGCGACTGATACAACTCAACTCTGACTAATTTCTACGCCGCCCCTTGGCTTCGGGTTTAGCCGTCAAAGGATTGTCGGGCCAACTGTGGCGCGGATATTTTGCCCGCAATTCCTTGCGAACTTCGGGATACCCCCGGCTCCAAAAGCTGACCAAATCGCGGGTGATTTGCACCGGCCGAAAGTTAGGACCCAACAGTTCTAGGCCCACGGGCGCACGGCCGCGCGCGAGACGCGGAGTTTCGGTCCAGCCAAAAATTTCCTGCAGACGCACCGCCATGCTTACTTCCCCCTGCGCGTCGTATTGCAAGCGGATACGGCTCCCACTGGGCACCACGAGCGATTCGGGCGCTTCCTCGCGCAGCAGCTGGCGAATTTTGTAATCCAGGTGTTGCTCGAGGGCCTCCACTTTAGCTGCCGAGCTCATGTTCGCCATGGTCCCCTCATCGAGCAATGCACTCAGCACCTGAGTCAAAAACGAATCGCTCAACTCCGGCCACTCCAACTCGGGTAGCCAACGCCGCAAGAACTCGTAACGCCGCAGCCAGGCCGCCGCACCTTCATCTTCCGCAAAGAAACTACGGGGCGCGCGCAGCAAAGACTCACGCATCAGTTCCTGCTTTTGACCTGCGGCCAGAGCAACGGGCACAGGATCGGTCAGCGCGAGGTCTTCGAAATAGAGAGCACGCCAACCCGTCGCGGTGCCGCGAGCCTCATCGAGCCGTGCCTCCGTTCGCTCTTCCACTCGATCCGGAAATAATCGCCGCAAGCGATCCACCGAAATTTGCACCGCCAAATTTGTTTGTGCTTCTAGTTTTCCGTCCCGACGTTGCTCCTGAGGATCGAGACTCAAAAAAAGTGGCGCATCACGCACCACCGACGCCGCCGCTAGAGTGATGCCCCGTCCCCCTACCATCACGCCTTTCGGACTTCCCGCCGCCCGCCGGCGAGTCACGCGATCAGGAAAGGACAAACAGAGTGCGTCCACAGCGTCCCACGAAAAATTTGCCTCGGGCCGTCGAACACCGCTCTGGGCACGAACCAATGATACAAGCGCATCGCGCACCATCGCAATCGAACGCGCCGCTCCCCGCCGTAACAAATCTAATCGCTCGTCCAAATCTGACTCTCCCGAGGCATGGGCAGATTCATCACGCGGTTTGAGAACATCGCGCTCGCTGAGCAAGGCCGCAATGCTCGCCGCTTCTTGCCAGTGCGCAGGATCACGGGACGACGTCGCGAGAGCCAACAAGCGGCCTAGACGTGGATGAACAGGAAAGCCGAGAATATCGCGCCCGGTAGTGCTGATACGTCCATCGGAATCAATCGCGCGCAAACGCCGGAGCAATGCGAGCGCTGAATCTAACTGAGCCGCGGGCGGAGCTTCGAACCAGCCAAAGTTAGCAAAGTCACTTACGCCCCACTCCGCCAGCGCCAGGCAAGTTGCGGTCAAATCCACCCGCGCAATTTCGGGGGCTTCGAACTCTCGCAACTGGGCCTGCTCGTGGGCACTCCACAGGCGCACGCAGCGACCAGGGCGCTGCCGCCCGGCACGGCCAGCCCGCTGCGTGCTGGAGGCCGCCGAAATACGCGCGAGTTCCAAGCGCTCCAAACCGAATTTCGGATCGCAGCGCATGACCCGCGCCAATCCTGAATCCACCACGCCGTTCACGCCATCGATGGTGAGCGAAGTCTCAGCGATATTCGTGGCCAGAATAATTTTGCGCGTGAACGGGGCTAAGAGCGGCCCGAGCACCCGATCCTGCTCATCGCTACTGAGAGAACCATGCAAGGGCAATACCGCCCACTGTTTGGCAACCGCCACCGAAGCCAATCGACGCTCCACGCGCGCAATCTCGCCGGTCCCAGGCAAAAAAACGATGACATGTCCTCCGTCGTCGTCCGCGGCGGTGGTCAGACCTAACACGGCAGCCAAAACGTCATCTTCAAGTGTCCGGGTATCAGACCAGACCGAGCTCCGGGGACGATAACTTACCTGGACCGGAAACGCGCGCCCCGCCGACTCAATAATGGGGCAATCGCCCAAAAATTGCGCCACGGAAGCCGCATCGAGCGTGGCCGACATGACAATAATGCGCAAATCCTCGCGCAAGCTCTGTTGCAATTCGCGTAGCAGCGCAAGCGCTAGGTCCGTATGCAAACTGCGTTCGTGAAATTCATCCAGAATGACCGTACCCACCCCCGCCAAAGTGGGGTCGGACTGTAACTGACGTGTCAAAATTCCTTCGGTGATCACTTTCAATCGAGTGCGCGCGGAAGATTGATTTTCAAAGCGAACCTGAAAACCCACTTCTTCGCCCAGCGTCACTCCGGTTTCCCACGCAATTCTGCGGGCCGAGCTACGCACAGCAATGCGACGCGGTTGCAGGAGGAGCGTTTGGCCATGTGAAATTGTATTCTCATTCGACTGTAGGAAAATTTGGGGGATACGCGTCGTTTTTCCGGCACCGGGAGCGGCTACCAAGACCAGGTTGCGGTGCGCACGCAAAGACTCGCGCACTTGCGGCAAAATTTCGTCGATAGGCAACTCGGATAGACGCGGGGAAGCCACGCCTTCTTTCTAGCACAGCGCTCCGACTTCGGGTGAGTTTACCCGCACGGAAGTCTACTGCGCGAAGCAAAAACCTGTTACTTTTATCTGTAGCTATTTGGAGGAGGTCCGCGAATGTTTCCACCCACCACAAAAGTCATGGTCTGCGATGACTTTAAGACCATGCGCAAATTAGTCATTAACGCCCTTGCCCAAGTTGGGATCAAGGACGTCACCGAAGCCGAGGATGCTGCCGACGCGGTAGTTATGGTGGAAAAAGCCGCGGCCGAAGGCAAACCCTTTGGCCTCATCGTTTCCGATTGGAACATGCCCAAAATGCAGGGCATTGAGTTTCTGAAGCGGGTTCGGGAGAATCCGGCCACCAAAACCACGCCCTTTTTGATGGTCACGGCCGAGGCCGAGTCCAAAAACATTCTCGAAGCCGTCAAGCTGGGCGTTAGCAACTACGTGGTTAAACCTTTCAGCCCGTCGACCTTTGCTGAGAAACTTTTAGCCGTATTCAAGAAGCACAACCCCTAAGGAACTTGACCATGTCGCTCTCCAACAAAAGCCTCCTCCTTCTCTGTGATGATGCCGCCCTCGCCAAATCGGTGGCCGAAGCCCTGCAGCCCGTAGTTAAATCCCTCACCGTAACAACCTCGCCCGCCGACGCCATCAAGCGGGCCATGAACCAAGCCTACGATTGCTTCATTCTGCGCACGGGCAAACCCTCCATGAACGACCCTACGCACCTTTTCAACTGGACGCAGATGCAGAAAACACAAAAAGCCATTCCCTGGCTGGTGCTCGGCAAAGACATTGAGGACGAGCAAATCGTCATCACGCACAACCACGTTAAGTTCACCGACAAGCCCGACGACCTTGCGGGTATGCTCACTATTCTCAACGGTATGTTTTTCTCTACCACCGAAGACGGTGCAGAGCAGAAGAAAAAAGTCGACGCTAGCTTTATGATTCCGCTCATTGGTGCCGTGGTGGACGTGATTAAGTCCATGGCCCAGATCGAACTCAAGCGCGGCACCCCCTACCTGCGCCAACCCAATGAATCGGCCCGCGCCATTGGCGACATTTCGGGTATCATCGCCATGAACTCCGATCGTTTCGTGGGTTCGATGGCAATTTGCTTCCAAAAATCGCTCGTGCTCAAAATTTACGAAAACATGTTGGGCGAGACCGTGAAGGAAGTGAACGACGACGTCAAAGATGCCGTCTCCGAAATGACCAACATTATTTTTGGTAACGCCAAGCGCGACCTCAACGCCGCCGGCCACACCATTAGCCCCGCCCTTCCGAGCGTCGTGACAGGACCCGGTCACGAAATTCGTCACGCCGTCACCGGACACTGCTTCTGCATTCCCTTCGACTGCGCGGATGGACGACTCATGGTTGAATGCGTTATCAGTATGAAGCAATGAGCAGTCTTGAGTTCTTAAACGCGGAATATCTCGGCAACCCTCTCTGGCGCTACTTTTTGGCCATCGCCGTTGGCTTTGGCACTTTCCTGGTTCTGAGTTTTATTCGCAGCAAACTCATTGCCGTCGCCAAACGTCGCAATAGCCCCTTTCATTTAACCGTCGAGCGCATTCGCATCTCCACGCTCTTCTTGGCCGCCGCCTACGCCACGCTCTCCATGGTGGACGTGCACCAAAAAGTAGAAATCACCCTCCGCATTATTTTCACCGGACTCATCGGGGTGCAGGTCATGCTGCTGTTGGGCGATTCGGCATCGGTGCTCATTGCGCAGTCCCTCATGCGCGGATCTAAAGACAATCCATCGCTGCGCAATGCCGCTAAGAACTTGCGCGTCATCATTAAATTCGCCATTTGGACCATGGGCGTGCTCTTCATGCTCTCCAACTTGGGCTTCAATGTGGGCTCACTGCTTACGGGCCTGGGTATTGGTGGTATCGCCATCGCCCTCGCCGCGCAAAATCTGCTGGGCGATGCCTTTGGCTGCTTCATTATTTATTTGGATCATCCCTTCGACGTGGGCGATGCCGTTAGCTTCGACAACGTGGCGGGCAAGGTAGAGGACATCGGCCTGCGCACCACACGCATTCGCGCCAACACGGGCGAAGTGATTATCGTGGCCAACTCGGACCTCACCAAAACTCGCATCACCAAGCCTTCCGAATTCAACAGCCGCCGCATTACGCTGCGTCTGGGCGTGGTCTATGGACTGCCCTTTAAAACGATTCAGAGCATTCCGGAGCTCATCAAATCTCTCGCCGCCCAAGTGCCCGGAGTAACCTGCGAGCGCGCTCACTTCGTAGAATTTGGCGCTTACAGCCTTAACTTCGAAGTCGTGCTGCTCATCAACGCGCCAGTCATGAAGGACGTGCTCGACCTCCAGCAACAACTCCAATTCGCCATTCTCGAAAGCTTCGAGCAACGCGGCATCAGCTTCGCCTTCCCCACCCAAACTCTGGAGTTTGTGAACAAGCCTAGCTTAAGCAGTTAAAGCCAAGGGCGTAAGGTTTTACGCCCTCCTTGCTACTCACCCGCGCCGCATAGTTTGAGTCCCGAAGGACTGAATCCCCCGCCTAAGGTTGCAAGAACTGCAGAGCAGCTGAATGTTTTGGGCGGTCGAGTCGCCGCCCAGAGCGAAGGGCCGGATGTGATCGAAGTTCAGCCGGTGCGTAGATCCACACCGCGCGCATTTGCCCTCTGCCTTGCGCCAAACCGCGTGCTTAACCGCGCGTGGAATGTAGCGAGTACGCTGACGCAGCGCTTCGCCGACGTCGGTAGTGGAAGTGCCGGAGTTTGGCGGTGCGGAGATTTGCGATGAAATTTGATTGTCCGCATCCAGCTCAATGGGATCGGAGCCCAACTTCTCAATTTTTGCTGTGGTCTGCCTAACGCGGTTTTTGCCAAAGCGCTGCTCAAGGAGCCGTTCTTTGCTAAGCCGCGCCATTTCGGCGACCAGCGCGGCAAGACTCAGCTGCGCACCCCGCTCACCCAGAAGGGCCCGAACTTCGCCAAGGCTAGTTTTAAGTTCTTGGCTCATTAAAAAGTTAACTTCCGAATGCTCAGTGCTCACTATCCGCTCGCGCTCCCGGGGCAGTGCGTGAGTGGGGCTAATGGAAAGCAAAATTCTTTGCCCCTCACGAGCTGATTTATCTTCTAACTGTGCCAGCACCTCGGTCTTCTGCTCCCGGCTCAAGGCCGTTTCGGGCCGCGCCTTATTCATTTCCCGAAAGAAGCTCCGAGCCTGGCAAATGTTGCTAAGGCTCAGTGCACCCGATTCAATCTTAGGTGCTACCTCGGGAAGCTCGGTCATAAGGCGCATAGCCTGAATGCGTCGGCCCGCGGCAGCTTCGGAGTAACTCAGCTCGTGCACGGCATATTCAAAGAGCGAAGGATACCTAAGATCCGCAAACAACTTGCGCCGCTCAATTTCTTGCAAGTGCCGCAAAACTTCCATCGTAACCGTGCGCTCTTTTTGCACGAGCTCTTTGGTTGTAGAGAGAAGTTCCGAATCTTTCAGTGCACGAATCGAATTCATGATGAGTTCTATAACATGAGTTTTTCAACGCACTTTTTCATGGCGACTCAGATAAAAACTAGAGAGCCACGCAGAGCGCGCTAGCGCCTCACCACGCAAACTTTTGCGCGTCGCGAATTATTTTTGAAAAAACAAAGCCCAATTTACGCATGGCAGACAGCCTACAGTGCGCAAAATCGCGTCAATAAAAATCTCACAAAAACCTCTAAAAATTTCTAAAAAATTATCCGAGTACACATTTTTATTGGGAGCTCAGACGAATAACCGCAATCATTTCTCGCGCCCCGATTGCGCCACCAACAGCCAAAAACATTCGCTTGCAACGAAACAGCGCCCCGCATCGCCAAGAGCACTAACTTGCGATGCATGAACTCGAAGGCTACGCGCTAACTCCCGACGCGGGCGGATTCTCTCAGCTT
>JAFEAR010000010.1 GCA_018266335.1 Bdellovibrionales bacterium | reverse complement strand
CGGAGTTGCGTGAAGGCCATACCTCTCACCTGGCCCAATTATTGCATAAACTGCAATAGCGCAAGGCGAGAGACCGGCCATCCCCACACAGCTGCACCCGCGCTCTTACGCTCGCCCACGCACGCTCCCGCCGCCGTGCCAGGGTATGACCGGGACCAGACCCGCGTGCTGCGAATAAAGAAGCCCGTCATGCGGGCAGCCCACTCCCTCGTTTCCTTCCTATCTTGGCGGGAGCGCGGACCAGGCCCTCCCCAAGCATTGCCGCTGTGCGCCAAGGCGACTCGTGAAATGTGCGGCAAAAAACCCTACTCGCGAATAGAGATCAGTTGACCCACCATCTTAGCTCTATTCGATTCACCCAAGCAGCGGGCAATCGGTGCCTGGCTTGAATCAGAATTGTCCTGGCCTGATAGGGCCACACGCATCCAACCGGGCAGACACCTCGCGAACACATGCTTTCCAAATTCCCCGTTCAAAAATCGCTCCGGGGCATAGACATTCCCCGCACTTGTCATATACATTTATCGAGATGTCTCCTCGTCAAACGCCTGCGGGCTTGATTGAGCGCTCACTCAAGAACCTCGCGTTTATGAAGGCGGCTCACGCTAGGCACGAAGACGTTCATTTGATCACCCATGGCGTCAACTCTCTCTTGACGCTGCTCGTTTTCACACGGGAGCGAGCGGATCTCAAGAACTTTTTCTCGCACTACTGCAAATGTTCTTGGAACAGTCCAAACCAGGCACAGACCCGTTTGCGAGTAGTTCTCGCTGCACCGTCTTTATGTCTTGATCCCTTCAAACATTGCGGGAACACCAGTAGGTTCTTCACCCGAGTGCGCAACGCTATCGCTCATGGACGAGTTGATTTCGATAGCAATGACCGCAATCCGGATAAGGTCATGATCACGCTAAGTGACAGGCCACACGGCGATAAGGACAACCCTCCTCCAATCGACTGGAAGATTAGGCTCAAAGCGGCAGAGCTTCTGCTCATCGCCGAGAACTTAGCCGAAGCAATCAAGGCCAGCGGCATTCCGTAGCCTCCCCCAGCCTGAAGCTATCAAAGTTCATAACCGACCGCTGGCGGCTGCCCCTCTGCTACCGTATTTAAGTTCAACCAATCACGTCGGAGTTTTTTTCGTGATCGCCCCAACACCCCACCGCCCGACGGCAAACGCCAAGCCCAAAATTGACGACATCGTACAGGTACGCTCCCGTCGGTATCTCGTCGAAAACGTCAATCCGCCCCAGGACACGCGCTGGGAGCAGACTCTTGTCGACCTCTCCTGCCTTGATGACGATGCCGCAGGCGAACGCCTTTCAGTCCTCTGGGAACGCGAGGTCGATGCAGTCGTTCTTGAAGCTAGCAAATGGAACGATGTCGCCAACCGCGGGTTTGACCCGCCTGATAAATTCGCCGCCTACCTGAATGCCATCCGTTGGAACCTCGTCACCTCCACCAACCCCAAGCTCTTCCAAGCGCCCCACCGCGCGGGCATTCAGGTGATGACCTATCAACTGGAACCGCTCCGGAAGGCGCTCCATCTACCCCGCGTCAACCTCTTCATCGCCGATGACGTCGGGCTCGGCAAAACCATTGAAGCCGGATTGATTCTCCGCGAAATGATCATGCGCCAAAAGGTCAAGCGCATCGTCATCGCCTGCCCGGCCTCCGTCATCTCGCAATGGCAAACCGAGATGGAAGTTCGCTTCGGCCTCACCTTCGTGGTGCTTGACCGCGAGTACGTCATTCGATGCCGGCGCGACCGCGGCTATGGCGTCAACCCTTGGAAGACCCACTCCCGGTTCATCGTTTCACACGCGCTCCTGCGTGACGAGCAGTACAGCGAACCGCTCCGCGATTGGCTCGACCAGAACCGCGCCGCTTCCATGCTTGTACTCGATGAGGCGCACCACGCCGCCCCCGCCAGTTCCTCCCGCTACGCCGTGGATTCGCAATTCACGCGCGCCATGCGCGACCTCGTGGGTCTCTTCGAACACCGCCTGTTTCTGTCCGCCACGCCTCACAACGGCCACTCCAACAGCTTTTCCGCCCTGCTGGAAATGCTCGATCCGCAGCGTTTCTTCCGGGGTGAGCGCGTAACAAGCCCAAAGCTTTTGGACGAAGTAATGGTGCGCCGCCTCAAAAGCGAATTGCGCGAATTAGTCCCCAACCTCGGCCTTCCTCACCGCGTTCTCGTCCAGCATGAGTTGCCGCCCGAGGGTCAGCCCCCGCTCTCGGAAGACACTCCGGAACTGAAACTCATGAGGCTGCTAGCCGCGTATCGCGAACTCCGCGAAGAGCGGCTGAGCCAGGCAACGCGCAGTCAACAATCCGCTTCCTCTCTCGTTATTTGCACCTTGCAGAAGCGTCTCCTCTCCTCAATGGAAGCGTTCTACCGCACGCTGACCGTTCACCGGCGCAATCTGGAAAAAGCCTCGGCCGAACCTGCCGGAGGGCAGATTCAACTCATCCTTGACACGCCCGGCGCAGACGATGAACGCGCAGACCTGCCGGAAGAACTGGTGGCCGAAGATCTCGATGCAGCAGTCGCCGTCGCCACCAGTCGCGGCCGTAGCGCCGCGCCGCCGACCACCCAAGAGCTAGCGCTCCTGGATCAGATGTTGGGACTGTCGGATCAGGCCCGTGGCCGTCCGGACGAACGCGTCAAGGTCCTCATAAGTTGGATCCGCTCCAACCTGTTCGACTCCGCCAGCCGCTGGAACCATCGCCGCGCCTTGATCTTCACCGAATACACGGAAACCAAGCGCTACCTCGATCAGCAACTCCAAACCGCCTTTGCCCGAACGGATCAGGCCGCGGAACGCATTGCCACGTTCCACGGCGGCATGGGGCGCGAGCGTTTGGAGACGATCAAACAGGCATTCAATACTTCACCGGAAACGCATCCGCTGCGTATACTCATTGCCACCGACGCCGCTCGCGAAGGCGTCAATTTCCAGAACTACTGCGCGGACTTGTTCCACTTCGATCTCCCGTGGAACCCAAGCCGCATGGAGCAGCGCAACGGCCGCATTGACCGCAAACTGCAGCGCGAAAAAGAAGTCCGCTGCCACTACTTTGTCTATACGCAGCGCCCGGAAGACGATGTCATCCGCACCTTGGTACGCAAAACCGAAACCATTCAGCGGGAACTTGGTAGCCTCTCCCCCGTGCTGGCCAAACGAATGGAAGATCTTCTGGCGGGCGGTTTGCGCGCGGGGATCTCAGAGGATCTGGCCCGGCTCACGGCTGAATCCGAAGCCCGCCAGCGAATCGAAGAAGAGCAGGAGTCGATTCGCAAGCGCGGCCGGGAACTGAGCCAGGAACTCGACGGCCTCAGTGACCTGCTCGAAGACTCCAAACGTTTTGTGGGCCTGAACGCCACGCACTTCCAAAATGCGCTTTCTCTAGCGCTCGAACTGAACGGAGCGCCCGCCCTCAAAGCCGTCGCGTCTCCCAATACCGGCCCACAACGGTGGACCTTCCCGCAGGTGGCCAGCGCCGCCTGGGCGCATACGCTCGATTCGCTCCGCGCTCCCCGCGCCAAAGATCAAAAAATTTGGGAATGGCGCGAGCAGAATCCGATTCTTCCGGTTGTTTTTGAATCCCCGCAGCACATAGACGATTCCTGCGTCCACCTTCACCTCGAGCACCGAGTTGTCCAGCGGTTGCTCGGGCGCTTTCGCGCGCAAGGCTTTGTTTACGATGACCTGGCCCGCGCCTGCGTCGGACAGACCGATGACGCCATTCGGCGCGTGATTCTTATTGGCCGCCTCTCTCTGTACGGCCCGCTCGCCTCCCGGTTGCACGATGAACTGGTGATGGTCACCGCCCGCTGGGTGGACCCGTTAGGCCGCAAAGAACCGCTCCGCCCGTATGCAGAAGACAGCGAGAAGTTCACCATCCAGATCCTGGAAAAGGCGTTTGAGCAGGCGCGCGACCGCAAAGTGCGCGGCGAGGTGGAAGACAAGCTGAAAGCTCAGGCTCCGCAAGACGTAGCTGACTTGCTGCCTCACCTCGCCAAGCGCGCCGAGGCCGCTGCCGCGAAAGCCAAGGAACTTCTCGCCAAACGCGGCGACCGGGAAGCCAAGGAACTGCGAGCGATCATTGAGAACCAACGCAGGAGGATCTTAAAGCTGCAAGGGCAGGACTCGGCCCAAATGACCCTTGGTTTCGACGAGCGCGAGTTGCGTCAGCACGAAGCCGACCGCAAAGCTTGGACAAAGCGCCTAGCCGACATTGAGCGCGAACTCGACGAGGAGCCCGCCCAAATCGTAAACAACTACCAAGTGAAAACATCACGGGTAGAACCCATCGGGGTTGTCTACCTCTGGCCGATCTCCGGGTAATTTCATGAGCTACGATCCAGTCATTAGAGAGCACCAGGAGTGGCTCGGCTTCCTCCAACCGGTCGGTCTTGTCGTATCCCCCGCCGCCCTGAAAAACGCCCAGGCACGCGTTGCCCGAAATGTGATTCGCGAGCAGGAAGTTCTCCTGCGCCACACGCATGACGCAATTGACGAGAACCGGAATGAAACGCGGCGGTTAACCCGCTTCGCTGACTTCGCCCGTGAATTTTGGCAATGGGAGGAGGGGGACCTTGCAGTTCCACCCGACTCTTTGAGCACGGCGCTCCAGGAATATGGCGAGATCCTTCGGCCAAACTACGCCGTCCCCGGCCTGACGGGCGAGCCCGAGTGGCAAATGCTCATCCAGGAGCTGCCCGCGTCGGTCGCCATGGACCAAGGCGGCCATACCGGCAACGAACGCAGTTGGCAGGCCAGCCCACAGGCGCGCTTTGAGCGCCTGCTCAGGGATACTGGCGTCCCCACTGGCCTCTTGGTCAACCCGCACGCTATCCGATTGGTATACGCGCCGCGCGGCGAAACCGCCGGACACATAACGTTCCCAATTCAGGCCATGTGCGAGACGGCCGGGCGGCCCATCGTTGCCGCTCTCCACCTACTGCTCTACGAGCAGCGCCTCTTCTCTGCCCCCAAAGATCAGCGCCTGCCGGCCATCCTCCAAGCCAGCCGCAAGTATCAGAATGAAGTCTCGATTCAGCTCGCCGGCCAAGTGCTCCGGGCGTTGAATGAACTCTGCCGTGGCTTTAATGATGCCAATCGGATAGCCGATAGTGATCGCCAGCCCGGCGAACTGCTTGGGACCACTCTTAAGGACGCGCCGGCGGACGTCTACGGTGGTCTTCTAACCACGCTCATGCGCATGGTCTTTTTGCTTTATGCCGAAGATCGAAACCTTATGGCCTCCGCCAAGCCCGGAACATCGGATACAGTCGAGACCTATCAGCGCTTCTACGGGCTTCTGGGGCTCCACGAAAAGCTGCGCGAGGACAAAGCAGCATACCCGGACACAATGGATCAGCGCTTCGGAGCTTGGGCGCAGTTCCTCACCCTTTCCCGGCTCGTGCACGATGGCGGCGGCCATGGGCCTTGGCGCTTACCGGCGCGCCGCGGCCGGCTCTTTGATCCGGATGTCTACCCTTTTTTGGAGGGCCGGCCGTATCGCTCCAAGCGGAGCAGCGATGAAAAGATTACGCCGCCGAAGATCTCGGATGGTGTTCTCTATCGTGTACTGGAAGACCTGCTTTACCTAGACGGCGAGCGGATCTCCTACCGGGCTCTCGATGTCGAGCAGATCGGTTCGGTCTACGAGGCCATGATGGGATTTGAGGTCCTGCAAGCGAAGGCGCCCAGCATCGGCTTCAGGCCTCACCACGTTGTCATCAATCTAAAGAGCCTGCTGGCCCAACCGGCGGGCAACCGCAAGAAGTGGCTAAAGAAACGACTGCGTTGGGAGCCCTCCGAGAAAGCAGCCCAAGCGCTGAAATCGGCCGATACTGCCGATGCAATACTCGCTGCCCTTGCGGGCCGCATCTCTCCCCTATACACACACCACGAGCGCGGCAATTTGGTGATCTACCCGGGGGACATTTATCTCCAGCCCACCGAAGAGCGCCGCCGCTCCGGATCGCACTACACGCCGCGATCGCTCACTGAACCGATTGTGCGGACCACGCTGGACCCTGTCCTCGCCCAGTTGGGCGAGAATCCCACGCCCGAGCAGATTCTCAATTTGAAGGTCTGCGACCCTGCCATGGGCTCCGGAGCGTTCCTGGTAGAAGCCTGCCGCTATCTGGGCGACGTGCTAGTAAAGACTTGGGTCGCACACCACAAAACACCAGACATTCCAACCGATCAGGATCCCCTGCTCCACGCTCGCCGAATCGTCGCGCAACGGTGTCTGTACGGAGTGGATAAGAACCCGTTCGCCGTCGACCTGGCCAAGCTGTCTCTTTGGCTGGCGACTTTTGCTAAGGATCATCCGTTTACGTTCCTCGACCATTCTTTTCGCCACGGCGATTCACTTGTCGGGTTATCCATAAACCAGATGGTAGACGCGCTGGCCGAAGAGGGCACGTTATTCCGGGGCGAAGCAGAACGGCAGATCGCGAATGTCATGCAAGCGCGTGAGACGTTGCTCGATCAAGTGGAGCAAACGGAATACTCGAACCTGGAAACTCATTATGCAAATGCTATATTTGCCGCCCAAAATCTCAGAGATTTAGGCGATCTCATCGTCGCTGCATTCTTTTCAGAGGAAAAGTCTAAAGCACGTCTTGATAAGCGCAACCAATGGATCAATGCCTACGAAACCAAGAAATTGGATATCGTTGCTGAAGCAGTCCTCGCCTTGAGGAAGCGGGTGACCCCGTTCCATTGGGAAGCGGAGTTTCCGGAAGTGTTCCGTGGCGGTGGTTTTCACTCTTTCATCGGAAATCCGCCTTTCGCCGGGAAAAATACTCTCATCACCAGCAATGGCAAAAACTATATCGGCTGGCTACTACAAGCGTACGAACAGAGCCACGGGAACGCCGACCTAGTTGCGTACTTCTTTCGCAGGGCCTTTGATTTGTTGCACCCCGATGGTTGCATGGGGCTGATTGCGACCAACACGATCGGGCAGGGGGACACGCGCTCGACAGGCCTGAGGTACATCCGCAATCTTGGCGGCACCATTTACAAGGCGACACGGCGTTTGAAGTGGCCTGGCAAAGCCGCAGTGGTAGTTAGCGTTGTACACATTTCAAAGGGTGCAATGCACAGGCCCTTTGAGTTGGACGGCCGGCACACCGAGTTGATCACGGCTTACTTGTTCCACGCGGGGGGAGATGAGACGCCAGCCATTTTGCGTGAGAACCAGGAAACGAGCTTTCAAGGAAGCACCGTTCTCGGCATGGGTTTCACTTTTGACGATACCGATAAAGATGGTGAAGCGTCGACCATTTCCGTGATGACGAATCTAATTTCAAAGGATGGTAGAAACGCAGAGCGTATCTTCCCTTACATTGGCGGAGAGGAGATCAACAAGAGCCCTTTCCACTCGCACCACAGGTACGTAATCAATTTCGAAGATTTTCCGCTGGCTAGAGGGATCGAAGCAACATCGTGGACAAAGCTAACCCAGGCTGGAAAAAAGAAGCACCTGCGAGAAGGAATTGTGCCCCACGATTACCCCGAGCCAGTAGCCTATGACTGGCCGGATCTTCTCGCAATCGTCAAGCAGAAGGTTAAACCAGAGCGTGATACCGACAATCGCGAGAACTATAGACGGTTCTGGTGGCGATTTGCCGAACGTCGCCCGGGACTGGATTCACGCTTGCGTCAAATCGAACGAGTGCTCCTCATCTCGCGTGTAACGTCCCATGTCGCCTTCTGTTTCGTTTCTTCTGCGATCGTCCCCGCCGAATCCTTGGTGGCAATAACTGAAACATCTCATGCCGCCTTCGCCATTCTGCAGTCCCGAGTCCACGAAATCTGGGCGCGATTCTTCGGCTCTTCAATGAAAGATGATCTCCGCTTTACGCCAACGGACTGTTTCGAGACTTTCCCCTTCCCTCCTAACTGGAAAGAGAATGACGCACTAGAGCGAGCCGGCCAAGAGTATTATCAGTTCCGCGCCGACTTAATGGTCCGCAATAACGAAGGCCTTACCAAGACCTATAACCGCTTCCACGATAAACACGAAGACAACGCTGATATCGAGAAACTGCGCAACCTGCACGCCCAGTTGGACCGCGTGGCACTGGATGCTTACGGCTGGGTCGACCTTCAGCCGGTCCACGATTTTATCCTCGATTATGAAGAGTCTGAAGAAGACTTCGTCTCTGGAAAGGTGCGCAAAAAGAAAAAGCCCTGGCGTTATCGATGGAGCGATGACTTCCGCGACGAAGTACTCGTTCGCCTGCTGGAACTGAATCGCAAGCGCGCTGAGGAAGAGCGCACAAATCCGCCGAAGCCGGAGTCTTCCGTTCCGGTGCCTGCCAAGAAGGACCCAAGAAGGAGATCGAAGACCGTGGCGAAAGAACAAATTAGTCTGGGTTTGGAGCCAAGCGAATGAAAGCCGTAGAGGTCCGGGAACAACTGGTGAACGCCGTGCTGATCGACCTCGTCGGACCGGTAAGCGGCCTCGCCGCTGGATCGCATCTCGAAAATGAGGTTCTTCCTGCCACAACTACCCCTTCCCGTTGGTATCTGACCGGTTTCCTGGTGCCTTTTGAGTCCAAGCTGGCCGACAAGACGGAAGAGACGAGCGCCGAACAGATTGACTTGATTCCGAACCGTACCGGCGTTGATGATGAGGCAGCACCGGAAGCCACCTCTTCCCGAAAGACGCCCTTTCCCTCTTCGATTGGTTTGAGCGTGTTAGTTCCACAGGGAACCAAGAGCATCACCGCCACCGTCACGTGGGGAGATTACAAGCGTGTCGATAACGACAGTCTCTCGGGCTGGCAACGTGAGCCCAAGTGGTCTCATGCGGACATTTTTATTCCGCCCGCAAAGGCGCGCGAAGCTTTACCCTACAGCGACGGGCTTGAGATCGAAACTGCCATTCGGCGCATCCCGAATCGCCATGGCAATCTCGATCTCATTCCGGAGGGGACCATTGCGGTCTCAGTGTTCGTCATAAACAATCGCCCGCCTCAGGACATTCACAGCAGAGACGCCGCGTACGCCTTTCAGGTCAAGCTCCAATTGGAGGCCGATCAGCCCTTCGTTCCCCGCCCAAACCTTCGTGGATACTTGCTTGACGACTTTGATGAGCGGCTAGCCGACCTGCAGTACCGCGACGCCATGGAGTTCGCCGTTGGCCACGGCGTTTCGGCCCATGCTCACGTCGATTCTGATGGAGTTTGCCATTCGGTGGAGTCGGTCTGGATTCCCCGGTCTGAAGTCGAGCGGGTTGAACCCGCCCGGCGTGATGGTGTTGAGTTGAGCATGGATTCTCTGGCGGTGCTGACGAATGGCGCGGAAGCAAATCGCATCATCGGTAAATTGATCACTCAATACCGCGAGTGGTTAACCAAGCAGGACATTCCTCTGGACCCGCGCCGAAAGCAGGTTGCGGAAATGCTCATCACCCGGGGAAACGCGATCGCGGGCCGCATTGAAGCCGGGATGGCCGCTCTCGACGATCCGCAGGTTCTTGAGGCGTTTTGCATCGCAAATCGCGTCATGGCCGCCGCCGCGCGAAAACGAAACCCCTCTCAGCCGGAGCCCGCTTGGTTCCCCTTTCAGCTCGCGTTCCTGCTGGTAAACCTACCGGGCATCGTTGATCCGGTGCACCCAGACCGGGAAATGGTGGATCTTCTGTTCTTTCCCACGGGCGGTGGAAAAACGGAAGCGTACTTGGGCTTGGCCGCGTTTACCATGGTGCTCCGGCGTCTACGCAACCCCGGTGTTGCGGGCGCAGGAGTCACCGTCATCATGCGCTACACTTT
>JAFEAR010000109.1 GCA_018266335.1 Bdellovibrionales bacterium | reverse complement strand
TGACTACCCTCTGTCGCTTCGAATTTTTGAATTGCCGTATCCGCCATGTCGAGCGCGACGGAAATGTTGTGTTTCTTCTCCGATATGGCGTGCCCCATATAGAAGGCTTTCAACACAAGTAGCTTCTCTGGCGGAACAGTCACATCTGCCCCCTAACGTTTGAGCTAAGCGGGCGACGACGGCAGGACGCCAAGCCCGGGCCGGTGAAAATGTACCGCGTACCACCGGCCCGGGCTTGGTGGCCTGCCGTTGGTGCTCCGCTTGAGCAGAGGGGTTAGGCCCCACTGCACCGAACGGCATTGGGGGCGCTATCCTTGTCCTTCGGTTGTTTCAACGAGAAGAGTTGAGATGCCGCCTTCAGGATTCACCTGCTTCTCATTTGAAGCCTTGTCGGAGCCGTCGCCGTCGCCTTGGAGCAAGGGAACCGAACCGAAGTATCGTTCGTGAATTGACGCCCCGGACCGCGATGCGGCTATGGATGACGGCGCACCAGACAACATCATAAACATGATGCCCGGACCTACTGGCGATTCACCAGAAAGTCTTGGCGTATCTCCGCGGCTGATATTTGTGCGCTTGTAAGTCTTACGGCCCGTGACTTCGAGAAGTTCTTGAATTGTCTTCGACCAGTCGTCCTTCGGGGTGCCCATTTTGAATGGCCGACCTTCTTTCCCAAGGAGCATGTCACCGAGCAGTCTTGCGAGCGAACGGTCAGCTGTTAGTCGCTGAGTGGCGGGGCTGGCGGCCCATGGACATTGATCTGCCCAAAGGATCTGTTCGGGGTAGGCTTGCCCGTCTAGCACAAGTGCATATCGCGATCCCCTTCCTTTCTCGTTGAGATATCGAATGCCCGGAGCAAGCCCGCCGGTTACGAATTCGAATGGAGGCCAATGGGAAAACAGTTGCAGTTGGGCATCTGCTGACGGAAGTAAATGCGTTAAATCCACTGACATCTTCGCCTGCAGCAGGATTGCGCGCGCAGAGGCTCTCTTGCCTTGAGTGTGCTGGTGAACGATAAGAAGATCAGCAAGTTCTACCTGACTCGATAGCGGCCCGAATTTCACTTGTGGATGTCCATGACAAAACACGCCAGACAACCGCAATCCAATCCGCTTCGATTTGAGGAGCGGAACCCAACGCGCCGCCAGGAAAGGTATTCCGTCGGTCACAAGTGTTGCTACATGATCTTCTTCTCGAGTCTTGCGTCGTGAGCGATGACTTGCAAGTTTGTGTGCATGCCAGACTGCCGCGTTCGCTCCGGAAAACAGCGCCTCGCTTTCGTGAGTTTCTAGAAGCTTCGCGATGGACATATGCGTGTCTTGTGGGGCCTAACGTAGAGCTAACCGGCGGCGCTTTAGCGCTGTCCAGCGACCGAAGGGAGCGAGGTTGAGCGCCATGTTAGGTGTTGGCTTTGGCATTGCGGCGTCTAAAAGCAAACCCGGCACCACCACCGACAAGAACCATAGCGGGGGCGGCCCAGGAAATGAAAAAATAAAGCTGACCTGCCTCAGCCGCCATAGCTGGACCAACATATGGGTCCATTAGCTCGGAAAGATGGCTATAGAAAAACAAGCCAATTACTGGCAGCAAAACAAACAGAAGCAACGGCTTGAGGCGGGCAGCAAGAAACACCAAGAGCGAACCAATTAACCCCCAAAGCAATACGGAAACAAGCGAAAACTCTTTATCCATAACCTCGGTGTGCCCGAGAACAGGGAACATGGCGAGGAGAATGACTGAGAGTGCTCGCATGAAACACCTAACGTGCTAGCTAACCGGCGCGCCGCCGATAGGCGGAGCGTCCGTGTTGAGCGGCGGGTTAGCCCTCACGAGCCAACGGTTGAGATAGAAGAACGCGACACCGTGCATTCCGCCGAGGATGCCACCGATGCCGAGCGCAGGAAGTAGCGAAGTGGCCACAGCAACCCAGAACTCCAACTCAAACGGAGACAGACCGTCCAATACAGTGCCAGCCGCGAGCGCTGCGTTGGAAGCACCCCACAGCCAAACGAAAAAGACAAAGCCTGCGCCCCAAGAGAACCCTTCAGCGACGGCGCGTCGAAGTGAAGCCACGCCCAAGAAGATAAGCCGAGCGGAAGCAGCACCACGCCAGCCAACGAGAGCAGAGGCAGGCACCAGCAAGAAAATGATGATGGGCAATGAACCAACCGGGTGTGTTGCGGATGCAGCGCCAACGCATGACCAAACGACAAAGAAAAGTAAAGCGTCTATTCGACCAACTTTGCGGGCAACGGCTTCAACATGCGCTGTCATGTGAGGGCTAACGCCAAAGCTCAGCGGGCGCGCGACAGCGGCGACGCCGCTGTTGGACGCTCCGCTGGAGCGCCGAGTTAGCGCTCATCTTCTTCTCCTGGGGTTCTTCTGATCCCACCCATAGCCAACGCCCAGGAGGATAGCAGTGAAGCCAAACGCCAAGGTGTTTAGCGATGAGCCATATTGCCCTTCTACCTGGAGTTCATTCTGTGTCTTCACAGCGACTCTTTCGCGGATGAGTTCCGCATCTTCGGAAGTGGGGCAGTAAGGACGCCAATCGCCATTGCGATCAACATGCTCCAAGATCTTTCCAGAGTCGGTGTACGCCATGGACGCAAGCAATCTACTGCTTTTCTCTCGGTCTTCTGGCGCTTTGTCGTTCGCCCAGTCTCGAGGTAATTGTTCGTGAACCCGCGGCTTGAGGAGGGAGCCTACCTCTTCCATCAAGTGCCCGACGTAGAAGTCGCTCGCGCTCTCTCCAATGACCAAGGCGAGGCAAACAGAAGTGTAGATGACCGTTTTCCGCATTTCTAAACGGTGAACGAAGTTACGGCCACAGTGAAAGAGCAAGATCACGACACCCGCGTGGATCACATAGAACGCGATTGCGCTCGCAACGTCGACCCAATACTTGATGATGGTCATTTGGTAAGGGATGAGCGCTAACTAGAAGTGGACGTGAACTTGACGTCTAACATGCGGCGCTTCTCCCTGCCGATGCGGTGAAGTACGTCCGTTGACGTATAAGATGCGGCAGATGTACTGTTGTTTCATACAGTCACGGAGCCTCCCCATGCCGCAGGTTGCCG
>JAFEAR010000108.1 GCA_018266335.1 Bdellovibrionales bacterium | reverse complement strand
TTCTCGGTGGAGTAGCGGATCAGGCCTTTGGGGTAGCCCATCTTTTCCATCACCTGGTCGCAGCCGTCGATGCAGGCTGCACAGCCGATGCATTCGTATTGCAAACCCTTGCGGATGTCGATGCCGGTCGGGCAGACCTGCACACAGATGCCGCAGTCCACGCAGTCGCCCTTGCCGACGGCCCGGGGGTCGACACCCTTGCGACGGGAGCCACGCGGCTCTCCCCGCTCCTCGTCATAGGTAATGACCAGAGTATCCGGGTCGAACATCACGCCCTGGAACCGGGCGTAGGGGCACATGTACTTGCAGACCTGCTCCCGCATCACCCCGGCCATGAGATAGGTGAAGCCGCCGTAGAAAAGGATCCAGAACAGTTCCCAGGGGCCGAAGCTCCAGGTGACGGCTTCATGGACGAGTTCGCTGACCGGCGAGAAATAGCCCACGAAGGTGAAGCCCGTCCATAGGGAGAGAAGCACCCAGGCACCGTACTTGGCGGACTTGATGCTCAACTTGTGGATGCCCATGGGCTCCTTGTCGAGCTTCATGCGCTTGTTGCGGTCGCCTTCGATCTTCATCTCGATCCACTGGAAGATTTCGGTGTAGACCGTCTGGGGGCAGGCATAGCCACACCAGAGCCGTCCGGCAATGGCGGTGAAGAAGAAGAGCGAATAGGCGGAGATGATCAACAGGATGGCCAGGAAAAACACGTCCTGGGGCCAAAAGACCCAGCCAAAGATGTAGAACTTGCGCTCCGCCAAATGGAACAAGACCGCCTGCCTGTCGTTCCACTGGAGCCAGGGCAGCCCATAGAACAGGATCTGCGTGAACCACACCAGAATCCATCGCCAGGTTGCGAACCACCCCGTCACCGAACGCACGTAAACCTTCTGGCGAACGGCATAGAGGGAGTCTTCCGCCTCACTATTCAGAGATGCAACCGGAATGACCTTGGGTTGCGCACGTTCTGATGGCTGATCCATATTCGCAATATTCGAAGATTCTAATTATCTACTTCAAAATATCCCCGGGGACGACCCCGGGGATATCCACTGCTGCGGTCTTACTTGGTGCCTGCCTTGGCGGAAAGGCTGGACACGTAGGCCGCCAGGAGATGCACCTTGGCGTCACCCAGGAAAGCCTGGAACTCCGGCATCCGGTTGGTCCGCCCGTTGGTGACGGTTTCGATGATGGTAGCCTCCGAAGAGCCATACAACCACGTCTTGTCGGTCAGATTCGGTGCGCCGATCGCCTGATTGCCCTTGCCGTCCGGGCCATGGCAGGCGGCACAGTTCTGGGCGAACAGCGTGGCACCGCGCTGGGCGCGCAGGGAGTCGTTGGCGAGCCCGGACAGGGACCGTACATAGTTGGCCACGTCTTTCACGCCATCTGCCCCGAGCACCGGGCCGAAGGGCGGCATCATGCCCTGGCGACCGCCCTTGATGGTGGTCTCGATGGTTTCCGGCTCCCCGCCATACAGCCAGTCGTTGTCGGTCAGGTTGGGAAAGCCCTTGGCGCCGCGCGCGTCGGAGCCGTGGCACTGGGCACAGTAGGTGAGGAAAAGGCGCTGCCCCATGGCATTGGCTTCCGGGTCGGCCGCCACAGCCTTGAGATCCATCTTGGCGTACTTCTCGAAGATGGGAGCGTACTTTTCGTTGGCCCGGGCCATTTCCTGCGCGTACTGGCCGTTCTCGCCCTTGGAACTCCAGCCATAGAGCCCCGGGTTGTTGCCGAAACCGGGGTAGAGCACGAGATACACGATGGCGAAGATCACCGTGAGCCAGAACAAATACATCCACCACCGCGGCAGGGGATTGTTGTATTCGCACAGGGTTTCATCCCACACGTGCCCATGGAGTTGGTTCAGTTCATGGGAGCGATCCACCTTGTTGTTGGCAATCAGCACCCAAAGACAATAGGCCAAGCTGAGGGCCACCAGGACCATCACATAGCCATTCCAGAAACCGCTGATAAAGTCAGCCATTCGCTTTTCCTTGAATTGCGGACCCGCCGGTCCTGTCGGCGGCGGGTACATCGTCATCCGAGAAGGGCAACCGCGCCGCTTCTTCAAAACCTGCCTTGGCATGGCTGCTGTAGGCCCAGGCACAAATTCCCAGGAAGCACAGAAAACCCAGGACGGTGATGATGGTTCGCAGGTCGTTGATGTCCATGGCGCGTCTCCTACCTATTACTTCACATCCTTGAGAGCGGTCCCGAGACCCTGAAGATAGGCGATCAGCGCCTCCATCTCGGTCTTGCCCTCGAGTTGCTTCTTGGCCCCGGCGATGTCCTCTTCGGAATAGGGCGGTTTCCCGTCGTATTTGAAGGTCACCACGTTGAGTGCACGCATCTTGGCTTCGATATCCGACGACGTGACCGGGCGCTCCAGCCAGGTAAACGCGGGCATGTTGGACTCGGGCACCACATCCCGCGGATTGTTCAGGTGGATGCGGTGCCACTGGTCGGAGTAGCGCCCCCCCACTCGCGCCAGATCGGGGCCCGTCCGTTTGGAGCCCCACTGGAAGGGATGGTCATACACGAACTCTCCGGCGACGGAGTAGTGGCCATAGCGCTCCGTTTCCGCACGGAAGGGACGGATCATCTGCGAATGGCAGTTGTAGCAGCCTTCGCGGACGTAGATGTCCCGTCCGACCAGGCGCAAC
>JAFEAR010000107.1 GCA_018266335.1 Bdellovibrionales bacterium | reverse complement strand
GGAAGTCCCAACCGCAGGAGATCGCACGCTCCAGGCGATGATGTTTGTCGCGAACGCCAACCTGTTGCCGGTCCTCGCCTATGTTTGGCTTGGAGGCAGAGGCGTCGCAGTTCCGCTCATCGTGTCGGGTGCGTCGGCGTTTCTCACCGCAGGTGCCGCGCTGTGCACACCACCAATCCGGCGATACTTGCGCAACCATGACCTGACAGTCGGCGCTCCCTCGCCGCGACCTTAATAGTTCGCCATGCGCGACTGACTTTGTTAGCTTTTCATTTCGCGAGAGGGGCGCGATGGAAGAGCGGACACAGCCGACCTCAGGCAATCGTGGGATGACTGGGACGCACTTTGGGGGTCGGCAAGCTTTGGCGTCCCTGCGCTATGTGCTCGACCATGCGCACACGAACCGCGCCAATATCCTGCTAGGGATTATCGGCGGCGCCATCACTATTTTGACCGTTTTTGGTATCCAGTTGAGCGACCACTCTCCAGATCCAGCGCTTGTCGATTTACGGCGGGAGCTTGGAGAGCGCGACCGTCGGGATGTCGAGCGCGAGCGGCAGCGCGATGGTGATCTCGCGAAGCTCTTCGAAAGGAAGTTGAGCGATATCAGGGCGGAAATACATGGGCAGAACCCTGACGTCAGTCGTCCGCCTACACAGACTGCACTCGGCTCCGCTGAGCAGATTATCAAATACATCAATGAGGCAGACGCCGCACTGAAGAATGGTGGGTTGGCCGCCGTCGCTCCCTATATGAGGAAGCTGGCGGACCTTGGCTTCGCGAAGGCCCAGACGATGATGGGAGTCATCTACTGGAAAGGCATCGGGACGCGAGTCGACCTCACACTCGCGCGCAGGTGGTTCCAGGAAGGTGCCGTACGCGAGGACATGCCTGCCGTTGCGTATCTCGGCTTCTTCTGGGCCAACGGCTACGGCGGGCCCCAGAGCAATGCTGAGGCGCTCTCCTGCTTTCGAGTAGCGGCCTCCCATGGCGATGCACTCGGCGAGAATTACCTGGGCGCGGCATACATGATGGGCGCCCTAGGCCTTCCGAAAGACTACGGACTTGCCAGGAATTGGCTGGAACAAGCGGCCGCGCAAGGCAACACGGACGCCCTCGACAATCTCAGCCAAATTTACGAACAGGGCCTCGGGACTAAGCCTGACCTTGCAAAAGCGCGCTCGCTGATCGTGCGAGCCGCTGATCTTGGCAGCATCATCGCACAGATCGCTCTTGGTGACGCCTACTTCAAAGGAGCGATAGGCTTCTCGCGGGATTGGCGGAAGGCAGAATACTGGTACGAGCGCGCCGCATCGCAAGGCGCCTACTGGAATCCCGAGGAAAAGATCGCAATGATCTACTTGGTCGGTGGCCATGGCGTTATACCCGACCTCACCAAAGGACAGGCTTGGATTGAGCGCGCAAGGGCGGAGGGCGATCGTAACCTCGCGCCGCTTGACGCCTGGCTGGCGGAGAGACGCGCCGCTCACTAAAAGTTCCTGACGCGGCAATCCGCTAAAGAGCAGCGCACGGGGCAGCGTAGGAGTGATTCAGGCCCGCCCCGCGAAAGCCCACCGGGAAGTGGCGCGCGCCCGTTCTTCCAGTTATTTGGATCGGCCCATGTAGACACTCGCCAATTTTGTGTTCTCTTGGCCGAATTCATGCGTTCGGCTAGGCTGCTGTGGGGCTAACAATAACTCTGAATTATGGGTTCATCCCATTTGTTCAAGCTTGCCGACCAGGTGTTCTGGGCGCTTGGCATTTCTGTTGTGTACGGCGCACTCGGCGCTGCCGTCGTGGTCTGGCTCGAACCCGCAGTCCTCGCGGACTACGTCAAGGCGTTCGCCGTTTCATTCAATTGCATCATCTCAGGTGGCCTGATCATTGGAACCGCGATGTTTGTCTTCACGTCGCAGCGTGACGTGCCTGCATTCATTGAAGAGTCGTTCGACGCGGACTCGCTGGCTCGTACCGCATACGCGAAGAAGAAGGCGATCTATCTGAATCGCGGACGCTCGATGCGGTTTGCGACTTACTTCACGATCGCAGCCTTCTTCATCTTCTACCTGTGCAGGTTTCCCGTGCCCGGCGCGGCGGAATACATCCTGATCGGGTTTGCGTGCGTGGAATACGCGCTGGGCATCTATGTGGGGCGGAAGCTCTACTACATCGCGCAGATGCTGGATGCCGTCCGCGACATCGAGATCACGCGAGACATATTCAAGCTGGACGCGCTCGGATCGGTCGTGAGCTACGTCAACGTGCTCTCGACCATGACGACGCTCTTCGTCTACGTCCATGTGAAGAGCTATTACGGCGGCCCTTTCCTCTATCCGTTTGGCTTCAAGGAGCCGCTTCAACTTCTCCTCCTGTTGCCGGTCGTGGTCGCGACACCCGTGATTGTCGTTTTCAACTTCTATCCGCGCAGCGTTCTGCGAAAGCTCTATTCGCGCTCGATCAAGCAGGAGCTTGACCGGCTTATGGATCAGTTGCGGCGCCAGAACCTCTCCGAATATGAGAGGCTCTCCTATGTCGTCGAGTACGACGCGCTCCAGCGCGATGAACTCAAGACGCGCCTGCAGCTTTCCCTCAGCGATGTGCCGATTGGCCTGACGCTTGTGCTCATGGTCGTGGCGCTATTCATCAAGCCATGAGGGTGCAATTAGCCAACGGCGACGTATGCGATACCCAGCACCAGCTGGGCCTTCATCGCGTGCACTACGGCGCGCCGTAGGCCGCTCCTTGTCCAAGCAAACGCGAAGATGAGATCGAGCGACAGGATCGCTATAGCCAATTGCACGGGCCAGCCATTCGGCGCTGCTATCAGCAAGGTGAAGGCGCTCAGAAATTTTAGCGCGAAGGCGGCGTAGGTCGCGGGCGGCGCGCCAATTCGCTTCGCCAGCGTGCCGGTGTCACCGCGCAGATCCTCGACGTCCATCAGGAGTTCGCGGCCCAGCAGGAAGCAGAACAAAGCCAGGAGAGTGACGATCGCAATATGCGCATGTCCGAGCGTCAGCGCGAGGATCACCAGTGGCAGCACGCCGGTCGCTGCGGCATAGACATTCTTGAGGTAGGGGAAATAGGCGACGACATAGTTGTAGTTGATCAGTGCGATGAGCAGCAGCAGATAGAGTGCCGCCATGGGCGCGTCAACGAAGGCGCGGAGGGTGACGAGAGCTGCTGCAAGGAGCACGAAGTAGATCGCCGCCGCTTGCGCCTGGCTCAGTTGCCGCCGAGGTAACGGACGATCCGGGTGGTTCTCGGCGTCACGCTCAACGTCATGGATATCATTGAGGATGAATCCGCACATGGAGATCGCGAGCAGCGGGAACGCCCGCCCCAATGCGGCTCGGTAGTCGTGGAGGCGCAGGTAAAGCGGCACGGCCAGCGAAAGGAACACGATGAGCGACGTGTCGAGCCGCGAAATCCGCACGAACACGGCTATTGCGCGGGCAATCATAATTCAGAGTTATCGGCAGCGAGCCGCTACTGGCGGTTGAATACAATCCGCCGAAACCCCGCATTAAGCCGGAGTTGCTAACCCTGCATGCGCGGGGGAAAAGCCATGGTTGCGTTACACGGCCACATCGCGGGCTATGTCGAGAATTGCCGGTCGGTTCGGCGGCTGTCCGAGCACACGGTCGCGGCATATGAGATCGACCTTTTTCAGTTCTCGGCATCAATGGAAAGCCGAGACTGGTCTCCCGAGGAACTGCGGCGCGCTCTCACACGCATAGCCGAGAACAAGGAGCTTGCGCCGGCAAGTGTCAGGCGGAAGGTCGCTTCCGTGCGCGCTTTCCTCAAGGCGACCGATAGCGATCTCGCCCTCCAGACATTCGGCAACTGGAAGCTCAACATTCGGATGCCGAAGAGGCTTCCCAAGGCAGTGCCGCGCACCGAGCTCAACACGCTCCTTAGGAAGAGGAAGAACGCACCGACGCTCGATGACGCCACGACGCACCTTTGCATTGCACTACTTGCGGCGACCGGTCTCAGGATTTCCGAGCTTTGCTCGCTTCGCCTCGCCCAGGTCCGTACGCAGACAGGCGAGATCGCCGTCTTCGGCAAGGGAGCACGCGAGCGCATTGCGATCATCACGAACAAAGATGTGCGGAAGGCGCTTGAGCGGCACATCCGCATGCTGCCTAACAAAGAGCTTGACGCTCCCTTGCTCCTCAACAGCCGCGGCCGCCCGCTCAGTTCACAGTGCCTGCGTCTCCGGCTTCACTCGCTTCGCCGGCGCCTCAGCATCCGCAACCGGATCACGCCGCACATGCTGCGCCACACAGCAGCGACACTCCTCTTGGAAGGCGGGGTCGATATCCGGTTCGTGCAGCGCCTTCTCGGGCACGCGAGCATCGCCACTACCCAGATCTACACCCATGTCAGCGACACCGCTCTCCGCGGGGCGCTGGAAAGGGCCGACGTAATGGGCGCATTTCTATAGGCAAAGCTGCCCGAGCGGGTGGTCCAAGGGGCATTGCAACAATTCTAGGTAGTGCTTAGCCTCGTTCTCGGGGCGCAAGCGATAATTGGGAATTATCACTGCTGTGGGGCAAGTGCTCTCTTGGCTGCTTTTCCAGCCCGGCGCGCTTCGGCGCAGCCTGTGGGTGGGAATTAGCATCACTGTTCTTGAAGGTGCCTTGCTCCTCGTTGCCGCCATGCGCGACGGCAACTTCTATCTCCCGAACAATGGGCTGGGCCTGATCCACCATTATGGTGTCCCAGCTATCCTGTTCGCAGACTTTGGGGTTCTCGCGCTGCTCCCACTAATCATCCAGCGCTTCATCCGGCTTCCCCGAAGATTGCCTGTCAGCAGCCATCCCTCGAACCGGCGCTTTCTCCGTCGCGCAGTCGGTCGTGCCTACATGGCAATCCTGCTCCGTGGTCCGGCTTTGAGGCTCTTTCTATTCTTCGCCGGGTTGGGTGTTTTGTTTCTCGCACTCAACGCCTACCAAACCACAGATGCGGTATCGTTCTACGGGCGGGACGTATTCGACTCTGCTCAGCATCCTTATAGCTACGCCGTGATGCGATTGGTGCTCGGCTTGTCCTGGATCATCCTCTATCCATACGTAGCTGTGGTTGCCCTCGCTATATCCGGGAATATCTACCGTTCATGTGAAACGCTGATTTCGCGCGGGCGCCTGCAGTACCGGACCTTTCATCCGGACGGATGCGTTGGGTTCGCGACCTTCGGTACGATCAACTTCCTGATCGTCCTAGTGCTCCTCTTACTGTATGTCGCACTAACCACTGTCTCGTTGGTGCATCACAAGCCCAACATCCTTCAGGAGTCGGCTTACGTCATCCTCTCCACCGCATTCGTGATCGTCACGTTCGCGATTTCTTGGCCCGTCACGAGGTTCTTGTTCAAGGCCCGCAGGAGTGAGCTGTTATCCAGCTATAAGGGGACAAGATCGGGTGACCGCGAGTTCGCGGCAGTAACCGCTTTATGGATATGGACTGTAAGGTCCTTCTCGCCCTACTCGGCACACCAGAAAATCTTACTTAATGTTGCTCGCCTCGTTCCGGTGACGTTGGCTGGCGTGCGCTTCTTCCTGTTGCCGTAAGCAGCAGCGTGACATTGGCGCAACCCGCAACCGCTGCGCAGCCGAGCAGTGCATAGGCGGCGCTTACGAGCATCTCCCAGCGCACGAGTGGAGCAAGGAAGAATGCCAGGATGCTACCGCGCAAGAGGACTGCATACGTGATCGAGAGCCACTTGTTCTCGTCGAGTGCCGCGGAGAGGTTCGGCGTAACAATCCGGATAGCTAGTATGGAGACTTCGCGAAGGCACACAAACCAGATCAGGAGCCCAACCCAATCGTAGTATTGCGAGAGACCGAGCAGGCAGCCAAAATGCAGGAGCTTGTCCGCGACAGAGTCTTCGAGGTAGCCGGCGATGCTCGGCGCGGAATACCGGCGAGCGAGCCAGCCATCCAGGACGTCGCTCAATTGGGCGAGTGCCAAAAGCGAAATGCAGGCGATAACGGAAGTTTGGCTCTTGGGATTAAGGACTAGGAGCACGGCGAGGCCGACAGAGGCCCGCGCGATCGAAATGGCCAATAACAGGCGGCCGTAACGACGCATAATTCCCAATTATCTTTGCCGGGTCGCCCGCGCCTGGCTGATTGCAGACAAGCGATAGTGCTGGATAAAGCTGGCAAGGGTTGGAGAGGTTCATTCTTCGCCCGCGTCTGACGATGAGCTTGCGTCGATTCTATCTGGCGATAGATTCTGTACATGGGTGAGCGATCGACCAAAGTTCGAGTTCGTCGAAGGGGAGGGACGAAGGGGACCGCCCCTCAATTCGACCAACCACTAAGCCGAGAGGAATACGAACTTGGGCCGCATGCTGTGTTTCAGCTGGCTCATCGTGCGTTTCTCAAGTCGGATATCGCGAAACACAGGGCACTTCGCCTCCGGCTGGTGGAGTTGGCGGCAAGCGCTCCGACAGATGCGGAGATTGCAATTCTTTCTGCAAGGTGCGCCGTTGATGCGCTAACGCTGGTTGATGATGCGCGGATCGCGGGCAAATGGACTAACGATCTCTCACAGCAAAGCTATTTGCGCGATGAACAAGAGAATGCCCGTCTCACGTTGCTGCAATACGCTGCGTTGTTCAGAGATGACTCTCGCTTCGAAGTGGAGAACCGTCGAGGATTGGCCAAGACGCTGGCACCTCTTTTTTCCGCAAATCCGCAGACATCTAGATCAGAAGCATTAAGCACCGAGACTCGGCTCTTTCATTGGCTGAAGCAGGAGACAGCCCGCGCTGCTGCCAATGCTGAAAGTAAAACGGATGTTGACATTGGAAACATAAAGCGCCCAAAAGGGGGAGTGACAAAAGGGCCTCCACCATCGAACGCAATCATCAAAAGCACTCTGGAAGAATGGGGCGTGAGTGCGCGTGACCTGAGCGCTCTCTCGGAAAGCATCGTTTCATCGATTAAGAGCGACGACGGAGTGCAGCTTCCCGCAGTTGGAGAACTTCCGCTTTATGCGGAAAGGACGAAATATGCCCACTTGCGCAATCTCAATGCGATCAACTTTCTCAAGGCCGTTTGGGGTCGATACATCGACGATCACCAGCTCTACCAATTCAACCTGAAAAAATTGGACCCCGCGCTACTTACTGCAGTCAGAAACGCATGCAAGTACGCGGGGATCGACACTGGGACAGTTTTGCCAAAGAAGCGGGACTTCGTGGACCGTCAACTTGCGGAGGCCAGCGAAGACAGGATTCGATCAGCCGCGGCTCTGACACAAGCGCGCCGCCGCCGGAACAACCCAGGGACGCCACGGTAACTACAATCGTATTTGACGAAAGTAGTTATTACTGGCATGGTGCCTAGGTGGGCTTCGATAGGGCCATCGCTATGCGGTGCAAAAGCGGCGCACCTGAATCGCTTAGTGCGAGTGCCCGTATCGGGCACTAGACCCGGCCGCTCGGCTCAGCGCGAGCACGGCGGCCTTCCGACGATCTGACCTTCGAAACATCAACAGCCTGACGAGCGCGAACGCACGGATTCGCGCCGAGGGCGGAGCATTGGGAGATTGAAATGCCGGAAATTTGGAATTTTCGCGGGCGCGAACTCGACTACTTCCGGGATCTGAACGCACAGCAATTTGATGAGCACGCCTTCGCGTGCTGGAACAACGGATGCACAAGCCCCGACGTCGTCTTCGGACTGCCGGGCATCGCCAGGGCATGGCGAGACCTAGTCAACAAGACCGACTACGATTTCGGTGTCGTCGATCAAGGCGCACTCTACAATCTGTTCCTCGACCGGAAGATGCGCCGCTTACTCACGGGCGAGAAGATCGGAGCGGTCTACGATCTCCTTGCCGGCAACGGCAAGAAATTGTCACTGCTTCTTAGCTTGCTGCTGGCTCATGAGAGCTGGCCAGCGCTTGCGGTGGTCGATCCGTCGTCATCATCGATGACCGCCGCATTCAGCACGCTGGCGAAGCGTCCGGACTGGGACATCCTCCGCAATATTGCCTGCATGCACACCACAATCAGCGGCTTTGATCGGTCCCGCTATCATCTCAAGGGCGATTTTTCGGACAAGACCGAGACGACGCTCACCACGCTTCTCGGCGGTGCCTTCGTGGAATATGACCTGGATGACATTCTTGCGATGCTCGCGAGGAATCTGCAGAAAAAAGACCTCGTGCTGGTCTCGGCCGACTTCGGGTGGACTGAGGATCGTTACCGCTGCGATCCGGAGGAGGTGCTGCGCCTCTACCAGCATCCGGACTGCAAGGCCTTCTGGCGGCACGTTGCCCGGCAATTCGGCGGGCACGGTGATATCGTCTGCCGGATCGTGGACCGCACGCCGAAGACCTTTTCGGTGACAGTCAGCCATGAGCACAAAGGCAAGGTGGTTGAGTTGCACCGCAGCCGTCGCGGCGATGAGCTTGAAACCTTGAAGCGCCTTGAGGAGATTGGCCTAGTCTTGATCACCAGCGCCTATTCGCCGACCCGCCCGACCTATCGCTACTGGCTGCTACGGAAGGCGTTCTGACGTTCAGTGGGTGGTATCGCGGCGGTCGGCACCTATCGCCTGCCGCCGAAGGCTCTCGCGGACGCGCTCTACCTCGATGCGGTCCAGTTCCTCGACCTTCACCTTCTCCTCAAGCTTGAGCGCTTCCTCGACGCCACGGGTCGCGAAGGCAAGGTACTTGCCAAGTATCCACTTGATGAAGCGCGGCTGCCGGGTTGATTGCGGCTCGATCGTCTCGCGCCGCAACTGAAGCGCGCGCGATCTGAGAAGCTCCGCCTGGGTGCGCTTGTCGGTCATGTCTGCCCCTGGACAATCGTAACGCTGCGGTGAGCTGAGAACAATTCG
>JAFEAR010000106.1 GCA_018266335.1 Bdellovibrionales bacterium | reverse complement strand
CACATCTTGGGTCAAGTCGAACAGATTGACACCATCTTTCCTGTCAAGCCCGCCGCCGGACAGCGGTTCGGTGGAGGCAAGAAGGGTGATGGTGGCCGAGTTCAGCAAGCCGCTGGTGGACGTCCGCAGCACTCTCCGAAGGTCGTCGACAAGCGTGGCGGTGGTGGCGGTCACGGTGGCAAGGTGCACTCTGTGTCTGGTGGTGGTGGTGGTGGTAGTGATTCGACTTCAGTAAATTTTGATTGTTACTTGAGTCCACTTGCCTCATCATCACCTCCGGCACCGAAACCACCCACGACCAAGCGTCAAGCCATCTTTCTCGTCGACTCTGGGGCTACTCATCATTGCGTGCGCGAACAGTCTCTGTTCACCGAGTTCCGTCCGGGCAAACACGTTGTTCGGGTCGCGAACGGCAAGTCCATCACTGGCACGGGCATGGGCAACGTCACTGTGCTCGTTCCGGCGAAGGACGGCCAACTGGTCCAGGTGACGATGCGGGATGTGTTTCTCGTGCCGTCACTTGCCAACAACATCTTCTCCACCAACCGGTTCAAGTCCGAACACCACGTGACTTTGGGACCTGGTACCGAGTGCGCTTTGCGAATTGCGACTCATGAGATTCCGCTGATCAACGAGCACGGCCTTGTGTGGCTCGTCGCGTCTCGCCTTGAGAAGAAGAAGGCCGCTTCTGTCAACACGTCGCCAGCTGTCCCGCAGCCTCCTGCCGCTCAGCCTGTGCCGTCGTCCGCCGCCGCCGCACCGCCTGCGCCGCAATCTCCTGCCGTGCAGTCAGTTCCGCCGCCGCCGCCGCCGCCATCTTCAACCACATCGCCGCCTGCTGCTGCAACATCTGCAACTTCTTCAACAACTGGGAGCGCAGTACCGAAACCGGGCACCAAGCAGGAAACGATCTCTCTTCAGCTGTTTCATGAGCGGATGGGTCACGTCAACTTCAAAGACTGCAAGTCGCTGGCTGCTGAGCTGGGCATCAAGTTGACACACACCGACGTCTCCGTCTGTGACGTTTGTCAAATCTGCAAGCAACGCAAGGAGCCCATCCCGGATCTTGCGTCTCGGAAGGCTGTCAAGCCTGGAGAAGTACTTCATTGCGACATCAAAGGTCCTCTGGATTCGGCCTACAACCGCGCCAAGTATGCTCTGGTCGTCGTGGACGAGGCTACGCGTGTGTGCGCCGTCAAGCCGATGCAGACCAAGGACCAGATCGTGGATGCTCTGAAGTTCATCATCACTCAGTTCGCGCGCTTCCATGGCAAGCGGATTGACGTGAAAGAGAATGCGATTTTGCATTCCGACTCCGAGGCGGTGCTCAAGTCAAAGGGCATGTCGGAGTTTCTGGCGTCGCGGGGCATCACGGCTCGCGCTTCCCCCCCTTACACGCACGAGCGAAACGGCATTGTTGAGCGAGCCATCCAGACTTTGTTCAACAGTGTGCGTGTGCTCTTGACTCAGGCCAAGATGGACAACAAGTTCTGGCCGATCGCTCTGCAACATGCGGCGTATCTTCACAACCGTGCGCCGACACAGGCTTTGGGTGGTCGCACACCCATGCAAGTGTTGACCGGCAGCTGCCCTTCGCTCAGCAAGCTGCGCACATTTGGTTGCAAGGTGTTTGTCAAAGTGGACGACTCTGCTCGCCGGGCTCTCGACAACAAGGCTCGGGAAGGCATCTATGTCGGCCACAGCGACCTGTCTGACTCGTTTCGCATTCTGGTGCAAACGGGCAACGGTCGTTGGGATGTCGTGGACAGCGTCCACTGCAAGTTTGATGAAGCGTCTTCGGTTCCTGCTGCGGCACCAGTTCCTGCGGCGACTGCACCGACTTCCGCTCCAACTTCTGCAGCTCAGCCCGCCGCGCAAGCGCCGTTGCTGGCGGATCGTGATCCACTTCTGGACGACTTCGACGATGCACCTCCGATCATCTCGGCACTCTTCATGGATAGTGACGGGATCACGCCTACGTCGTACCGCGCTGCGATGTCGAGCAACGAGTCTGCGTCCTGGGGATCGGCCATCAAAAGTGAGATCGACTCACTTCACTCCAATGGTACGTTTGAGGTTGTGCCACAGTCCGAGGCCAACGGTCACAAAGTGCTGTCCTCCAACTGGATCTTCACCAAGAAAGATGGTGTGGAGCCGGGCTCTGTTCGATACAAAGCTCGTCTCGTCGCTCGTGGCGATCATCAACGTGAGGGCCTGGACTACAACGAGGTCTACTCTCCGGTTGTCAACGCCAACACGGTCCGCGCCTTCATGGCCGTCGCGGCGGAGATGGACTACGAGTTGGACCAGATGGACGCGGTGACTGCGTTCCTCAACGCGCCTCTCGAGGAGGAGTTGTTCCTTCGAGTTCCCGATGGCTATCCTTCTGTTCCGGCAGGAAGTGTGTTGCGCTTGAAGAAGTCTCTGTACGGACTCAAGCAGGCACCACGCTACTGGAACAAGACTCTGCATGACTGGCTACTGTCGTACGGTCTGCAGCAGTCTCTCATCGACCCTTGCTTGTACTTTATTCCTGGCAAGCTGTGGGTTGCGTTCTGGGTT
>JAFEAR010000105.1 GCA_018266335.1 Bdellovibrionales bacterium | reverse complement strand
TGCAGTAGAGTTGGAGTGGAGGTTGTTTGTGTTTATATAGAGCGGACGATAGATACAAACATCTTTGACGTTTGCAGATACTCTAAACAATAGGGTTTGCTAAATAAGCGAAGAAATAGCTCTCACGCGCACGTGCGAGAGATAAGCAGTCTGTTAAATCACCACCTGTAATACCGCCATTTATAAACAATTTGCAAAACCAACGGGCGGTTATAACTGTTTCGTTAAATAAATTGGCTCCTGCGCTAGGGATTAGTGTTTTGTAAATTCGCGAGGTTCGGCTTTGATTGGCGGTGGATTCGGTGGCAAATGCTATGATGAATAGTAGAATATTTCAAAAAGAGAATTGATTGATCTGCTAAAACAACAAGAGAAAAAGCCGCATCGGCTCTCGATTGCTCGAGATGGCCGATGCGGTGGGAGTTATTTTAGTTCACGTGCTGTGAGCAAGGCTCACTTGCGCATGCAGGGCTCAAACCAGGACGCCTTGCGGTCCTTGAGGTACTGCTTGCCGTCCTTGGGGAAGCTGTAGACATTGCTCACCTCGCGGGGAAGGGGGGCAACGACGTCCAGCTCATCAAGGTTGTCCTTGTGCAGAGCGCGGGAGAGGCTAGTGCGCATAGCCGCACGCAGAGCGCGACTGGCCTTAGCCTTGCCGGGACGATCGGACTCCTTGCAGGTGATACCGCAGATGGGAGTCTTCCTTCGAGAACGGGCCATAGTGCTCCTTTCGAGTTGATTTGAGTTTGGTTTTATTGACACTGCAGCTGTTTGGCTGCAGCCTCTTTAGCTGACCGCTTTACTTAGCTGACAGTCACCTTGCCAAAAGGCAGGTGGGCAGTGAGCTTCTTGCGCTGTCCGCCTGCCTTTGGATGCACATCCAGGCTGGCAGCCAGCATCATAAAGACGGCACCGGCGGCCCAGGCTTGCGGTGAGCAAGAGACCGGGTAACGCACGGGCGCTTTATCGCCACCTGCACCAAGGTCCAGATGGCGACTGAACCCGGCGAAGAGCTCGGGCAGGCGCATATCAGACTGACCGCAGGCCACGTCGAACATGGCGGCGAGAATTTTCTGCGCCCCTTGCTTGTCTCCGGCAGCGGCCAGACCCCAGGCGGCAAGCGCGTTGTCGTGGGGCCAGATGGTGCCGTTGTGGTAGGAGAGCGGATTGTATGCCGCTTCCTGGCTGGAGAGAGTGCGCAGTCCCCAGCCCGAGAACATCTCATCGGACATGAGGCGCTGTGCCACTTTGCGCTTTTGTCTGGCGCTCAAGATATCGGTGCTCAGCACATGGGCGGCATTGGATGAGACGACATCGCACTGCCTTCCCTGCCCATCGAGAGCGAGGGCCACAAAGCTTTTGTCCTTCATCCAAAAATCCTTGCGGAAGCGCTGGGCAAGCCGCCGAGCCTTGGCTCGGAGACTACCGGCCAGGCGCTTTTCGCCCATGCTCTCAGCCAGCTTTGCCGCTACCTGCCAGGACTGGAAGAGATAACCCTGCACCTCGCAAAGAGCGATGGGTGCGCGGGCCATGCGCCCGTCCGAGTACATGACAGAGTCGCCGCTGTCTTTCCAACCCTGGTTGGAGAGGGCGGCGCCGTCCTTACCTCCGTAGACGAGATAGCCGGAAGCCGACTCCTTGTCCAGGTAGGCAAGCAGGCTCTTGACCGAAGTCCAGTGGCGGCGAGCGAGGTCGATGTCAGCGGTAAAGTCCACATAGCGACCCAAAAGAGTGAGGAGCAAAGGCGAGGCATCAACTGTGCCAAAGTAAGGCACAAAGGGATGCTCACGCAGATTGGCCATCTCACCCAGGCGCAGCTCGTGCATGACACGACCGGGGCGCTCTTCTGTGAAATCGCTCTGCCCCTTGCCCAGATGGGCAAAGAGAAAGTCCAGAACGTTTTTGGCGATATCGCTCATGAAAGGCAGAGTTTCCAGAGCGGTGACAATCTGGTCGCGACCGAATGCCACGGCAAACCAGGGGATGCCGGCGGCGATGCAGGTGCCCAGCTGGCTTTCTCCACTGGCGGTGGACTGCCAGTTGCTGCTCAGAGGCGCCGGTTGCAAGAGCATGTAGAGGTCCTTGTAGGAACGCTCTAAATACTCGTTGAATCTCACATTGTCGGAGACGATGCGAGCGCGCGATGCGTCCTGTCGCCAATTGGCATAGCGGCGGAAAGCCTCATCCCATGCCTGCTGGAAGGAGAGCTCTTGGGATAGCTTTTCCAAATCGGGGCGAGCGGTGGCACCACCGGTAGTGGTGACCTGGCAGGTGAAGGAGGTGGACCTTTGACTGGCAAGCTCAAACTCAAGCGTGAGAGTGTCGCCGGTGAAGTAGCCGTAGAGCGGCTTTTCGCCAGCGGCAGCCTGAAACTTGAGAGTGCTGGTGCGCAAAATGTTGTCCAGACCCATGTAGGCTAGAGTGAGCGTGTAGGCGCCGTCGCTATCGACCCGGCTGAGGCTGGGCAGGGACTGTCCACGTGCCTTGCGCACCGAGCCGCGCACTTCGAACATATCGGCAAAGTCCGCCCCCATGTAGAAGGAAAGCTTGAGGCGGCGGGACTTTTCGTCTACGTCAAAGTTGGTCACCTTGTACTCTTCCCAGAGTCCGTCCAGAAGGACTACTCGGCGCTCGATGAGATAACGCTGCTCCTGCAGGCGCTTGGGCTGATCGGCGGCAGGCTGGCTGCGTTCGGCGTCATAAGACGTCGATTCTTCGCCTTTATTTGAGTACAGGTAGCGAGCGGCAAAGCCGTCTTGCGTATTGGCTGAGAGCAGGACAGGCTGTTGCCCGTTGAGCTGCATCTGCCAGGTGGAGAGAAAGCGCGTGTCATCGGCGTAGAGTCCAGCGCCCATGGCATTGTCGGCAGGAGCCGTACCGGCATTGTCGACGACCAGGAAATAGCGACCGTGCTTGATGACAAAACGAGCGCGGTCTATGTCTGTGGCAGCAACCGGCTTGGGAGCCTGAGTCTGAGAGTTGACTGCCTGGTTTACTGATGGGGTTTGCCTGTTTGTAGACATGGCTAGTTTCCGTTAAAAGGCGAACGCATTTGTGTGGAAATGCGTTGCTTATGCGATGTGAATACCCGAGTGTTCCGTGAGTCTAAATGCAGAGGACAGTCTGAATACGCCGGCTCTTGGGAGTCAGTGAAGGTCTGGCTATGCTGATTGGCCT
>JAFEAR010000104.1 GCA_018266335.1 Bdellovibrionales bacterium | reverse complement strand
CGAAGCGGATTGGGCCGGTGATCGACGCTTACATCAAGCGGCTAGAGCCTGATCGACAGCGGCGATCTGTACACTACAAGATTCTTCTCATGGAGCGGGTTAAGCCGACGCTTGATCGAAAAACTTTCAATGACGTCTCCACGGCACTGCTTTCGACGGTCATCGATGACCAGATTGCGGTGACTCGTAAGGGCTTCCTTTCACCAAATACGGTCAACAGGATACTCGGGGATCTACGACACTTTCTGCAATGGTGTCTGGATCAAGGCCATATCGTAAGCCTGCCGAAGTTTCCCAAAGCCAACAGCTCGGCCTCTCGACGACCCCACTTCGATTCGTCTGACTGGCGTAAGCTGACCAGACACCTTCAGGAGTTTGTCAAAATCGAGAATCGTGCGGTCCGACGAGATCGTATGATGCTGCGAGACTATGTTCTGATTCTTGCTAACACTGGCATACGCGTCGGCGAAGCACGAACCTTGAAATGGCGTGATGTAAGCGAAGTTACGGGTGCCGACGAAGCGGCAAACATTATTCTAATGGTGAACGGGAAGACTGGTAAGCGGGAGGTTGTTGCCCGCTCGGCCGACGTGAAGTCGTATTTCAAGCGAATAAGAGATTTGCGTCTTGCGGAACTCACGACCCCCGAAAACCCCGATCCCAAACTCGACCCCAACGGGCTAATTTTCTGCCACAAAGACGGGTCGGAAATCGGATCGTTCAAGAAATCATTCGCTGCATTGGTCAGATCAGCGAAGGTTGAGAAAGATAGCCACGGCGATAGTCGGACACTCTATTCGCTGCGGCATACCTATGCCACGTTCCGCCTACATGCTGGCGTGAACCAATATCTGCTGGCTCGAAACATGGGGACATCGGTTGCCATGCTCGAGCAGTTTTATGGACACACCTCAAACGTCGTTTCCGCGGCGGAACTAACGAAGCGAGGCGGGAGGAAGACCCGCGGATCAGCGTCGTCACTCCAATGGCTTGAATAAGGCTCGGTCGTCCGTTGTCCGATCCGTCGTCATTGGGGACCAGGTTGATCTCGATGACAGGAGATCAGCGATGACCATTCTTTCTTCCCTCACGCTAGTTGCGTCAAAGCCTGCTGAGCTACGTGTTCGTGGGATCGATATGATGCGGCAGAAGCTGCTCGATCGAATTGACGATCAGATTGCGTTGGCTAAGGCTTTAGAGACCGGCGAGGTATTCCAGCGTGTCCGCATTCGGCGGGTACGAGATGTCGAAAGCCACAAAGTTTCGGAGGCAGCCGTCCACACCCGGGTTCGTCCTTGGTGGGCAACCGACAAGGATGGATCGGTCCTTCTGTGGATCAAATACGGCAGCCAAGCCTTCGATCTGCAAAAGGGCAAGTCGGCAATCAAGGTCGCCAGCCGTGACGAACTAGTTGGCACATTGGAAACCGTCCGTGATGCGGTTCGAGCCGGAGAGATGGACGACCTGATCGTCGGTGCAGTCGCTAGCCTCAAAGCCCGATTCAAAAAGTGATAGTGACGGGGCAGCAGTAAGCTGCCCCACGCTATTGAAGACGGTTTCTAACGCTTCGCAGATCGTAGATTTGCCAAGCGGGAACGACGTCCTCGTCTGTGTTAGACTCTTTACATTGGGCCTGTGCATTGTCGGAAAGCACACCTTTGCGACCCTCGACCCAACAGGTTTTCAACGCTAATGGAGCAGCCTCGTAAGCTGCTCTTTCCTTGGCATTAAGATCGTCATCCACATCGTTGGACAAAGCTGCTGCTCGTTTAGAACCAGCATCCGCCATGCAAGGGTTGGAAACAGTCGGGAGCGGGTTGCCAGCCTCATCAACACACCCGGAAGATTGGCTTCTTGTTACAGACGAACTGGCATTTGCGGCCTCGATCCTCGACGGTGTCTCGGCCTCCGATAGGTTTGCAGCCGTTTCATCCTGTAAAGCGCTGTTAGAAGTATTGGTAGGTGGGCCAGATTGGCCGTCAGAACACCCGCCGGCCGCAAGCATCAGTGCCGACCCCAGCACTTTGAGGTTCAACACAAGCATCCGTCGATTCCCGATCATCCAGCACCTCCCGCTCACACATGTCGAAAATGACACGGCTAGGGGACAGACCTAGGCCCAAGCCCTGCGTCATTTCAACGCATGGATTTGGTCCACCTGCTCGGAGAAAATGTGCGGAAGCGGCGGGCGGAGCTTGGGCTATCGCAAGAGGAAGTGGCGTTTCGAGCGGGGATGAAACGAAGTTATTTGAGTGATCTCGAGCGGGGTACACGGAATCCAAGTGTTCGGGCCCTTGGGCGGTTAGCCGAGGCTCTGACCATTGATCCTCACTTGTTGCTGTTGGACTCTAAGGTTGAGCGGCCATCGTGAGGATCGTTTTTATTCGGTCGATCCCTTCCTGATACCAAAACCATTGACCACCGAGTTGTATGGCTAACCCCTTTGCCGGATCTTTCAAATTTTCGGATTTCCATGCTTGGGTAAAGGTATGTGTTGTGACGTTCGGCACACCTTCATCTGCGAGTGCCTTGATAGCGTCAGATGCTCGGAATTTCGGTCGTTCAACATGCTTGATAGCTACCTCAACGTTCGAGCCGACCGGGCTATACGAGACAGCTTGATCAGCCTTTTTTGAATTGTTGGTGACTTTGGGAACGACATATACTCGGAAGGCATAATCGGGATCGTTGAAATGCGCCGACGAGAGCGGCGTGTCTAGCAAAGCGTTCACCGCAGCCACTGATGTTGCGACTGACCCCTGACCTTTGACGGCATTCGCCGCTCCT
>JAFEAR010000103.1 GCA_018266335.1 Bdellovibrionales bacterium | reverse complement strand
GAAGTTCCCCCTGGGGCAACTTATAATCCGATGCGTTGACAGTTGTTTGACGGTTTAGGAACGAAGCGATGCGACTTCCAGCAAACCAGGACAGGGACAAACCCAGTACGAAGAAGAGCGAAAGAAAGAGAAGTCGGCGGGATTTGGTCTTCATGGCACGCTTAGCTTATAACGCAGAACGTTAAGCCCTTGTATAGCTCTTTCAAATAATTGGAACCTTTGTCAAACTGAGAGCATGACGAAATCCGATCTGGTTGAAGCGGTGGCCCAAAAAACCAACCTCACCAAGAAAAAAGTCGAAAGCATCGTCAACACGGTTTTCGATACCATGTTCGAGGCGCTCGTTAATCAAGACCGTATTGAAATCCGGGGCTTTGGCAGCTGGTTCGTCAAGGATTACAAGACTTACGTGGGTCGCAACCCGAAGACGGGTTCGGCCGTCACGGTTCCCGAGAAAAAACTTCCGTTCTTCAAAGTCGGCAAAGAGCTTAAAAAGAAAGTCGACGACGGCAAAGACAAAGCCATCACCGGCTAATTTCTGGTTCGTTCGCTCCGCGCATCTAAATTCAAAGTTTGGGCATTTATGCACCACTGCTCTTTTTTTTGTTCGCCCGTAGTGGTGCGATAGTCCACGCGCCACTTCAGACAAGGGCGCAATCCATCCGGTGCGGGCACCCAGCTCGCGCCGAGAGATTCCAGAGTGTCTTCGCTATTTTGCTCCGTGCGTAGTTGATCGTGAATTTTTTGTTCCGCCGCACTTTCACGGTGGAGAGGAAAGGGCATTAGGTTGGGAGGCAGTGTCGGCCAGGGTTGGGGCAGGTAGTACCATTCTCCTCGGCGATTCTTACTGATGCGCACATCGGTAGATTCTACTTTGAAGCCGTCGATCTCCAATTCCATGAGGTAAACATTGCCGCTCGAGGGAGCGATGTGCACAGAAAGACGTTCGCGCGGAAAGGCGGGCACCGATTCCAGATAGCGGTCGCGCACGGAGGTCAGTTCCCGAATGGGGGGAGGAGCCATTACGGGTTGGGCAGTTGGAGGTGGAGACGATGGGGCCGCTGGCAGCGAGTTATCTGGCGGCAACGTCTTTTCCGGCGTGGCCGTGGATGATGGCGGTGAGTTTCGGGAAGGATGAGCGGGCAAGATTTTTAGTACGAGCCACGGCAGTGCACCCACGGCCAGGAAGATGGCTAGAACGAGCCCGTTGCGCGCACGAGGACTCATAACAAATCCGTCGGGAAAATGGGCACGCTAAGCGTAGGGAGTCGTGCAGGTTCCGACGATTCCTCAATTAACTGACTCAGGCGCCGAAACTGCGGTGTAGCGGAGCCGCCCAGGCGCAACGCTAAACTTTGGCCAAAGAGCACGACGTGTAAAAAGCGATCACTCGCGTTGAGACTGAGTTTGGTAAATTCTCCGGCCGGGGTCACGGGCCGCTCGAGGCGATCGCAGTTGCCTGCCTGGTCTTCGATGTAAATCGTGGCCCAGGCGGGAAGGTCGGTCCATACGGCTTTGCGCTGAAAGTCGCTTTCGGCCGCAACGGCCAGACTCCAGTAGGAAGCTCCTGAGCGGTGGCGCTCCGGCAAACTCCGCAGAGCGGCTGAGGTTGCGGTGGTCCAGAGCGCTTCACGCGTTTCTACCGTGCCTCCGATGCGGGTGGCGTCGGGGTCGGAGCGCAGTTTGTTCAGCGCTTCGTCGAAGGCTTTGAAGCAACCCAAACCCATGAGATCCACGGGCGTGGACCAGTCCCGTAGCAGAACCACGTTCACGCCGATAAACTGCGGCTGGGTAACCGCGCGGGTACCGAGAATCACTTTTGCAGTCTCCGTAATTTATTAGCCGAACGGCGGTAATACTCTACGGCCAACGGATCGCGCACGTTCGTGAGCAGGTCGCGCGTTTTTTGGTATCCTTCGGCCGCGTTGTCCAAGTCGCCTACGGATTCGTAAATCAGGGACTCCTGGTAAACCGTTTTCGCTTCCGTCAGAATTTTACTGTAGAGCTTGTTGCGCGATTCGATGGCTTCATCGAAGGCGGGTTCCGAACGAATAATCCGATCGTATATCTCGCGGGCTTGAATGTACTGTCGGTTAGTTTCGAACTGTTCCGCGTCGGCCAGTTGCGTTTGGTATTCCGCCCGCAATTGCGATTTAATTGTGTCGATGCCTTCGCGTACGCGGCTCTGCAGGCCCGAAACTTCGCCGGAGAACTCATTCCGTACCGACGCAGGCGTGCGGCGTGCGGACTGATAGTCTTGCAGCTTGTCGAATAATTTTTGATCGAGACTCTTCAGAAGTGGAAGGCTTTCGCGGAAGTGCCCGTCGTTGATCTTCGCCTTGGCTTCCTGGAATTGTTTTTTGAGTCCATCGATTTCGTCGCGGGCTGCCTGTTTAGCTGCAGCGTCGGGATCGACGGGAACTTCCTTAGGCAATTCCACCTTGGCGTTTTTGTTGCGGGCCTCGGAAGCGGCCAGGCCATTGCGGGCGCGGTCGCTCTTGGGGTCGAGTGCATAGGCTTTGGAAAAGGCCTCCCGCGCGTCATCCCAGCGGCCTTCATCCAGGGCCTTGTCGCCCGAGGCAAAGAGTAAGTTCATTTTCTCTTCGTTCTCGCGGACGGCGTCTTCAACGTTGTTGAAGGTCTTCGAAATGTTGCCCAGATTCTCTTCGTTCAAATAAGTTTGAGCTTCGGCGAGAATCTCGGCCGCGCGTTTGTACGGCTTCACCACGTCGAGGACCGACTTCGATGCTTCGAAGGCGGTCTTCCAATCTTTGGCGGTGTGCGCACGCTCGGCCTTGGCGTACAGTTCGCGAATTTCGTTTTGTTTTTCGGCGCTCAGCATTTTAAATGCGGGCGATATGTCCGGAGAATTTGCCGCGTTGGACTTCTCTAATTCTTCGCTCGCCGGGGTGCGTTGCGGGGGGGCTACCACGGCCACGTTCTGAGCCTTGTCATTCGGAGCGAGCGACAGAATAAGGGCGAGCAGCAGCACGGCGCCGGCACTGCCGTAAAGAATTTTCTTTTGCTTCGGCTGGGATTGGAACCACACCACTCCGCGATCAAAGCGCTCTTTGAGCGAAACTTTTTCTCCGCCCGTGCTCGGTTTCGCCGGCCCGGAGGACACGGTGGCATTCGGCTGGGGAATTGCGCTCTCTCCGCTGGCAAAGGCGTGTTGTTGCTGTTGCGCACCCGAGTAGACTGCGGGGGGAGCAAATTGGGTTTTTTCGTGACCCGCAGCTTGTTCCGTCTCGCTGAAGTCCATGAGGGCCAGCGCGGCCGGAGTTCCGCTATGGGCGGCCGCGGCGGCCGAAGCCGCTCCGGGCTGGAGGCTAGAGCTTGCCATCAGAAATTGAATTTCAACGGGGCCCGCTTGTACGGTGTCGAAGGGATGCAGGGGCGAATCCGTTACGGCCACGCCGTTCACCCGAGTGCCGTTGGCCGAGCCCATGTCTTCCACGCGGAAGGAATTGCCAATCTTGATGATCTTAAAGTGCTGACGCGAAATCTTTTGGTTATCAATTTGGATGTGGCATTTGGCACTACGGCCCACAATCCAGCTGAAACCGTTTTCCAGCTGAATTTCACGCTGGGTAGGCTCGCCCTTGAGTACCTTCAACAGTGGTTTTACGGCCCCCGTGGCCACTTTTGTTTTTTCGTCGGCGGCCACAATGGCAAATTGCGAGTTGGGTTCAAAGTCGTCCGCCGCCAGATTCAAATTGCCGTCATCGTTTGATTCTCCGTTCTCGGCCGGAATTTCGGGAGCGACTTCGGCGTTAACTTCGGCCGGAGGGGCTTCAGCGTTGAGGTGGGCTGGAGCTTCGGAGGCCTCGGGGGCGGGCGACTCATCGGCCACCGCCTCGGGTGAACCTGCCTCTACGGGGGCCAGCGAATCTTCGAGGCGCCAGTGCAGTGTGAAGGGCCCAATATGAAAGTCTTCGCCATCGAGCATTTCGGCATACTCCACGGCTTCACCGCCCCGAGTGATGGATCCGGTCGAGGAGACGTTCTCAATGTAAACGCTACCAAATTTATGGATGATGGCGGCGTGGCGCCGCGAGACCGCAGCGTTGGTTAGAACAATGTCGCAGCCCTTCTCGCGGCCCACGAGCAGTCGGTCTTTGTTGAGCGGGACGCGAATTTCTTCTCCGTCCTTAAATATGAGAATCACTTTCTGGCTCATTTGAGTGTGTTCTCCTCGCCGAGTTGGCGCCGGGCTTCGAGGATAATGGCCAGGGCCTCCTCGCAACTCTTTTGCTCTCGGGTTTGTTCGCAGGGAATTTTTAAAAGCGTTTCTTCCTGGCTGATAACGTGTTTGGCGTTGTTTGCGGACGAGCTTTCTTGAGCAATTTTGCGTCCGTAACCAGGTATTTGTTCACTGAGAATGGTAAGCACGCGTGCCGCCTGGCCCTTGGCGCGACGGTACTGCAAATTTTTCATGCTGGCATTGGCGTCTTTTTGTAGATCGGTGATCTGCGCACCCAGCCGAATCTCGGTGAGTTCAATGTACTTCACGGCGTCTTCGTTCTCGGTGTTGAGCGTTTGGCTTTCCTGAAACCCTTGCAGGGCACGGTTGTAGTTGCCGTTGTCGTAATCGCGCATCGCCTCGCGAAACTTGGCTTCCGATAAAATTTCGGTTTCGCTTTTGGTGCGATAGTTTTTGTCCTTCGCGCTGGGTAGCGCGGTAGTGGCCTCATCTTTAACGGAGGCGGGTGCGCGTTCATCTTCTTTTTTGTTGTTCTTAAGCGCAATGGCAAAGAGCACCAGCGCAACACCGCCGTAGGCATAAAGTTTAAAGCGCTTCTGGTTGGGCGAGGCATCGTATTTAGATTTGAACGCCGTGTACGAAGCCGAAGTCAGCGGTGCGGCCGCCGCCATGGGCGAGGGCGCCTCGGGCGCGTCGGGGTCCTGCACCGAGTATTCCGAATTTCCCACTAGGATGCGGTCGCCGAGCGAAAGGGCCACGGCTCCCGCGGCCATTTGGCCGTTCACCATGAAGCCATTTTGCGAACCGGCATCTTCTACGATGAGGCGTCCGTCTTTGATGTAGAAGTTTAAGTGGTAGCGCGAAACCGTGGCGTCGCGCACCACGAGGTCGTTGTCATCGGCGCGACCGAAGCGCATCCACTCACGCTCGATAGCAATTTTTTTGCCGTCACGTGCCCGAAGTTCGAACCTAGCCATTCGTCACTCCTCCCTCGGGGTAAGCGTGATGAAAATGGCGCCGTTGCCACTGAGCATGGTCAAGCGGAAGGGGCGGCCGCCGAATTCCAGACGACGATCGGCCGGCATCCAGGGCGTTATCGAGGTCGATGCTGCCAAATCGCGAATCGCCGATTCGAAAGAAACGTCGCGGCTCGCGCCGCTAATGTCCGAGCCCACTGCAATGCTGGCGCGAATACCCACAATCTGTTCCATGCCGGTGTTCCAGGCGGTCACCGTCAATTGCGGATTAAAGGCGGCAGCGGCGACGGGGCTTGCCGATACGCATGCGGTTGCCCAGGCATCGTCGCCGGCGGGTGCCATTCCGGTCCTCCCCCCGGCTGCGCGCGAAAGGGCGGACGAGGCGACTTCACAGATTTGCGAGAGGGCGGGCCAAATCACTGGTGCGGCCACTGTGGTATTAGACGTTTTAATCGCTTCGTCGATGCTCGCCGCGACCTTAAGCAGTGAACCTTCAATCCACCGGTAGAGGAATACAATGAACACGATGCTCACGATGAGCGCGAGGAGCATGGACGTAACAATTTGGTCCAGCAGATTGGCGAAGGAAAATTGGGCGGCCGTCGGGTTGTACACCACGAAGGCCGTAGCTACGGTTTTGTTCACCCCGTCGGCCGTGCCGATTTTTACCGGCGCCGACACGTAGGCCGTGCCATCGCTTTCGAGTTGCACGTGCTCTTCGTCCTTCGAGGTAGCAATGCGCGCGAAGTTGTTGGGAAGTCCGCGGCCGATGAGTTCCGTGGGCGCTAAAATCTGCGCTTTGGAAACGTCGAGAATCATGGCGTCGATCACGCCCGGAGTTTGCCCTTTGCGTGCATCGAGCTCGGTGACCAGATCGCGGTAGCGTTGGTCGATGATCGCCTGCTGGTTCAGCCGCACGAGTTGACGGGCATAGAGTCGCGCCACTTGGATAGACTCGCTACGAACTTTATCGTTGGCTTTTTCAGAGAAGGGGCCAATCGTCATCAGAATAATGAGCATGGACCACACCACAAAGAACACACCCGTCAGCATGCGCACGTCGTACTGATTGCTGAGGCGATCGGCCCACGGATACAGGTTGGACTCCATCCATCCCAGAACGCGCACAGCGAGGGGAGCGTTCGATGGCGGCGTTGAACTGGGAGAGGGGGTGCTAGTGATAGCCTCGGCCACGTTGTTCACCGTGCCCGCGTTCGTAGGCGTGGGAGCTTCGATGATCACCGAAAACACAAAATCACTCAGCGTGACGGTGTCGCCCGGTTTAATGACGTGCTTCTTGATGAGTAGCCCGTTTACAAAGGTGCCGTTGGAGGAGCCAAGATCTTCGATCTCGGCGCGCGAGCCCGAGGTTGCCGTTAGTTTGCAGTGCGTTTTAGAAATTCCCACCGACGGCAAACGGACTTCGCAGGCTTCCGAGCGCCCTACGGTGAGGGTTCGTCCGGGGCTTAGCGAAAAGGCGCGGCCCTGACCGGCGGGCCCCTTGATAATCTTCAGCTGAAGCATGGGGTCACCTCCAGTTGATCGCCCGGGTTGAGACCTACTTCGCGGCAGCGTCCGCGCGGAAGCTCCAGCACTTGGCGAGCTCGCCAGAAAAGGCGCGACAGACGCCAGGGGGCAAGTTCGTCGAAGCCCAGCACCGTGCCGTTTTTGTCCAAAAACACGGCGTCGATAGGAAATTTCATAAAGAGAGTGTGCACATGATTGCAGGGCTGTAAGAGCATGCCCTCTCCCGCGGTCAGGTGTTCATGTTTGAGGAGGCCAATGAAACGCGCATGCATGGAGGTCGCAAGCACGCAGCGATCCGCCACGACGGTGCCCCGGCCGGCGATGGTGATTTTGCTAAGCGCACTCATTTTTTAACCCCCATCATGCTCAGAATGATGGGCCCGAAAATCATGAGCATGACCGCGGGCAGAATGAAGAAAATAAGCGGCACAAGAATTTTTTGGCTGGCCTGGGCGCCCAGTTTTTCGGCGCGCACCAGACGCTCGGCGCGGAGTGAATCGGATTGCGCGCGGAGCACGCCGCCGATGCTGGCACCCATGGAGTCGGCCGATACCAGCACGGCCACGAAGCTCGACATCTCTTGCATGTCCAGGCGATCGGCCATGGAGCGCAATGCTTCGGAGCGAGTTTTACCGAGCTGAATGTCCTTGAGGGCGGTGGACAGTTCTTCGATGAGCGCACCGGGAGGCGCGCGGTCCACGACCTTCGAAATTGCGCCCATAAAATCCAATCCCGCTTCGGTGCTCAGGGTAAGGAGGTCGAGCACGTACGGCATGGCCAGCCGAACTTCGAACTGACGTTTGTCGCGCAACTGACCTACGTGCAAGTTCGGACCAAAAAACGCCGCGGCCGTAAGCATGAAGGGCATCCACAGCGGCATGGGGTCGCTCGAAAAAATGTAGTTAATGAACAACAGCGCTCCTACCATCAGGGCGAGCCAGAATTTCGAAGCTACAAAATGCTCGGGTTGAATGTTGCGGCCGATACCGGCGGAAATAAGTTTTTTACGCCAGGCTTCGAGTTTCTCGGGCGACCAAAAATCCGAAGCAATTTTTACGTAGGGTTCTTGGAGCAGTGGTTTGGTTAACGAAATGTAATACGGAGGCTTAAAGCTCTTCGCGTCCGGGCCAAAATCGAGCGAAAGGCGTTCTTCGGCCGCCGTGGTTTCGGCAGCTTTCTGTGTGATGTACACAATGTAGAACACCGCCCCGCCCAAAAGCAGAGCACCGACAATGGCAAGCACGAGAACCTCCTTGCCTTAGGTATCGGAACATTTCGGGAAAACCCTGATAGGGCCCCGTAGCCCACGCCAATAGAATGACAGTCCGCGTCTAGCGGGGGCCAGTTAAGATTGGGTTAAGACAAAGGGTTATTTTTAGGCCAATGCGACTAAAAACTCTGGCCGTGCCATTCAAAACCCCACATCACTTGTACGGGGGGAAGGCGTTGGCCGCGGCGACGAATCACTAGGGTCATGGGTTGGGTGCGTCCGCGGTTTAGCAGGCGTGCGATGTCATCTGCAGAGCGCCCCACACGGATATACTGCGCGTAGTTCATGCCGTTCACACTTTCGAGTTGATCGCCCGCTTGAATACCGAGGGCAGCGTTGTCCTGTCGAAAGCATGGGGCGGGTGAGTTGCCGCAGGCGTGCACGTTGTCGAGCTTGAAGAGGCCGGCATTGGCTACCTGGATCACGCGGGTGGCCGACAGGGCTGCGGAAGGATTGTCGTATTGCGAGTGGTAAACCGAGCTGGGCGGAGGAGAATAAACTTCGTTGCGTTCTTCGACGCCGCCGCTGAGCACGAGCGACGAGTGTTCGGTTTCTTCGGCGTGAGCCATGGGGCCGCAGGCTAAAAACAAACCGAAAATAAGTGCGCGCATCAAAGTCTCTTCAGTCGCGCTACGCATTCTAGAACGTCGGCGGCGCTTACGGCGCCCACCGACATGCGGAACCAGCCGCTATCTTGCTGGAGTCCGAAAGCCTGGAAAGGAACCACGGCAATTCCGAGTTGTTCTAGCAACGCACGCCGAATGTCTTCGTCCGTTGCTCGCGGATTGTTTTTGAGGCCAAACTTCACGGACAAATAGATTCCGCCTTGAGGTTTGACGGCGTCCACCGGCAATCCCTCGGCCTTCAGTTTTTGAATGCCTTCAAACAAAGGAAAGAGGCGCTGTTCAATTTGCGCGCGGGTGGTGTGCGTAAAGGCGTCGAGCGCCGAGCGATCGTTCAAAAACTGCGCCGTGGCCAATTGTTCGGGTTTGGGTGCCCAGGCGCCAATATGGCCAAGCAAACTAGAGAAGGGACCCATAAGATTTTTCGGCATCACGGCCCAGCCCACGCGCAGGCCGGTGCCGCAGAAATATTTAGAAATGCCGTCAATGAACACGGTGTAGGGCTTGATGTCGGGGCACAGACGCAGCGGATGTTGGTGCTCGGCTCCCGCGAGCGAAAGCTTCCAGTAGATTTGGTCGAACATCAGGTACAGCGGTTTGGCGCTGGGGCCGCGGCGCTGGTTTTCCTTCAGGACGAGCTCGCAAATTTCCTGCAACGCTCGGGCGGAGAACATCGTTCCGGTAGGGTTCAGCGGCGAGTTCAGGCACAGGAGCGAAGCCTTAGCGACGAAGGGCTCAATGTCTGCGGCCGTGGGCAAAAATCCCGCTTCGGGCCAGCAAGCGATCACTTGCCCCTTAGCTTGGCTCATGTGGCAGTAGTGATTGTTGTTCCACGAAGGGGCCGGGTAGATGACCGTGTCGCCGGCATCCACGAGCGCCCGGAAGGTTGTATAAATAAGCGGCCGCGCACCGCCCGCAATAAGGACTTCGTCGGCGCCGGTAGGAACATCGAACTCGCGCGAATAAAAATCGGCCACGGCTTGGCGTAAAGGGGTGGCGCCAGAGCTCGGAGGGTAGTTGGTTTCGTTCTTTTGGTAGGCCGCAATGATTCGGGTTTGGAGTGACTCCGGAATGGGAAAGTACTGCGGGTTAAAGTCGCCCACCGTAAAGTTCAGCACACTCTTGCCAGAAGCCTGCAGGGCGTTGATTTCGCCCGCAATGCGCAGCACTTCGGAGCCAATAAGCGAACCGGCCATTTGGGAAACGGGAGTAGCGCCCACGAAGTTTTTTTAACAGCTCGTTTCGGAAAGCCCAAGGTGCAGGGCGCATAAAAAAACCCCCGGCGACCTTGCGGTCACCGGGGGCGTACAATCTTTGGGGCGTTCGCGACCCCTTTTAAGGGGGAAGGGGAGGGAAAGGGACCGAGGCCGCGAATCCTAAAGATTATTTACCAAACCTTATTCGGTGGGGAGCACCGGCATGTTCTTGTAGTTGGCTTCGCCGGCATCGTCCGTGACGATTTGGCTGGGATCAACTTGTTCCCATTCACCGCCTTGAACTACTTGTTCCACTTGGTCGGTGTTTTTTACTTTGACGAAGTTAAAGTCGCCCTGGGGGCAACCGCAGGCCATGCAAAAGAGCCGGCCCTGAATACGGCCCGTTTTGGCTTCCTTCACTTGAACATCGTTCTGTTCCAGGTCGGAAACGGCTTGGCCGAGGGTTGAAACGGGGGTTACGGGGCGTTCGCACGAACGCGCACCGGTCAGTTTAGCGAGCCAAACGGAATCTTGAGCGAAAGCCGCAGAACTCGAAACCAACAGGCTGAGTAGGATGAGGCTGGAGTTGAAGTTTTTCATAACGAGCTAGTGGTAGCAGGAAGCGTGCCAGCTCCAGTTGGCGGCTCTTGTGGCCCAAAACGATCTTTAGAGGAGCGAGATTGTTCCGAACCTGGTGCCAAACTAAGACTTTTTTGTGTCCAGTCCGGCCTTGGTTCCATTTTGGCATCGCGCGAAAGTCGAAATGTTTTACGTCGAGACACCTGGATAGAGCGCCGAGCTTGATCTAGTTCCTTCCCTCAGAGTGATTCCAGAATCTTCTTTAAATTCCGAACAGCTAGCCGCGGTGAAGACCACCGATGGTCCGCTGCTGATTTTGGCGGGCGCCGGTTCGGGTAAGACCCGAGTTTTGACGTACCGCATTGCAAACTTAATCTATTCGGGTGCAGCGCTGCCGGGCGAGATTTTTGCGGTCACTTTTACCAACAAGGCGGCTAAGGAAATGCTTCACCGAGTCAGCTCGTTGCTGGTTCCGCAGGGGATTCCTGTTCACGAACTTTGGATTTCAACCTTCCATAGCTCGGGGGCCAAAATCCTTCGCACCTACGGCAGCGCGGTGGGCTTAGAGCCCGGATTTACGATTTTGGACGACTCCGACCAACTCACGCTCATCAAGCACTGCATGACGGACTTGGGCATCAACGACAAGATGATTGCACCCAAGGCGGTTCAACATCGAATCAACCAACTCAAGAACGACGCTATCAACCCGCGCGATTACACGCCCGTGGCGCGAAGTTTTATGGAAACCAAGCTCGTGCCGATCATGAAGGCGTACGAGGACGGGCTGCGTAAGAACAACTCCGTCGACTTTGGCGATCTGCTGCTGAAGACCTACGAGTTGATGCGCGATCACGAGTCTATTCGCCGCGCTTTTCAGGATCGTTACCGCTATTTGCTGGTGGATGAGTACCAGGACACGAACGCAGTTCAGTATAAGTTTTTGCGTTTGTTGGCCGAGAAGCACGGCAACATTTGCGTGGTGGGCGACGAAGACCAGTGCATTTACAAGTGGCGTGGCGCGGACATCCGCAACATTCTGGATTTCGAAAAAGATTATCCCAATGCTCGCGTCGTGAAGCTCGAGGAAAACTATCGCTCCACGGGCCACATTATTCGGGCGGCGAGCGGAGTGATTGCGCACAATACGGAGCGCAAAGAGAAAACGTTGTTCACGGAAAATGTGGATGGCGAACCCGTCGAAGTGCACTCGCTCGAGAACGACATCGAGGAAAGTCGGTGGGTGGGGCAGTCGCTGCGGCAGCATTTGGACCTAGGCCGTAGTCCCCGCGACATTGCGATTTTTTACCGCACCAACGCGCAATCGCGTCTGTTTGAAGATGTGCTGCGCATTAATCGCGTGGCCTACCGCGTGTTCGGTGGGTTGAAGTTCTACGACCGCGCGGAAATCAAAGATTCGCTTTCCTACATGCGCCTCTTTGTAAATCCGCGGGATGATTTGGCGCTCACGCGCGTGATCAACGTTCCTACGCGTGGAATTGGTCGCACCACGATCGATGCCCTGCGCGCCTTTGCGGTGCAGGAAAGCTGCTCGCTGCTGGAGGCTGCGGGCCGCGCCGTGCGTGGCGAAGGAGATTTAGGCGCTGCGGCCCGCAAGAAAATCGATGTTTTCTTGCAGCTCTACGCTAAGCTTGCGGCCGAAGCGACGCGCCTGTCGCCGCGTGAATTCTACGGATTGCTGCTCGATGAGACGGGCTACATTCGGTCCCTGAAGGACGAGGCTACCATTGAAGCCGAAACGCGCATCGAAAACTTAGAGGAATTGGGTACAGCCCTGGCCGAATACGAAAATCGTTCGGAAGATCCTACGCTCGCGGGCTTCCTAGAAGAAGTCGCCCTCGTTACGGATGCCGACAAGGCCGATCCCAACGAGCCCGCGCTCACGCTCATGACCATTCACTCCGCGAAGGGCCTGGAGTTTCCTATCGTTTACCTGGTGGGTTTGGAGGAGGAGCTGTTCCCGAGTGCGCGTTCCATTCAGGCCGATGCCGATGGCATGTCGGTCGAAGAAGAACGCCGCCTTTGTTACGTGGGCATGACCCGGGCCCGCGAACGTTTGTACATGACTTGGGCAAAAATTCGCCGGGTTTTTGGTATCACGCATGTGCGGAGTGCTTCGCGCTTCCTGAAGGAAATCCCCGAGGCCGAAGTGCGCACGGAAGATCATGCTCCCCACGCCTTCGCTCGTCGCGCAAATATGTTCGACAACGATTTCGGCGATTCTTTCGTCGACGCGGGCTCGAGTTTCGGTGGGGCCTTTGAACAGGAAGAGGCCGACGGCTTCGAGATGGGTTCCAAGGTGAGTCATCCCGACTTTGGCGAGGGCAAGATCGTGCGGCGCGAAGGCCGGGGCGAGGGACTTAAAGTTTCTGTCGCCTTTGACCGCTGGGGAACGAAAAAGTTTCTTGTAAAGTTCGCGCCCCTCGAACGTCTGGGTTGAATTTGTTATCCTCCGCCGATGGTTTCTAAAGATGAAGTTATGAAGGTGGCGCATCTGGCGCATGTTCGTCTCTCCGACGCGGAAGTTTCCGTGGTCCAACAAAAATTTGCGGCGATTTTGAATCACTTCAATTTTCTTTCGGAAGCCAATACCAACGGCGTGGAGCCCAGCTTTCACGCCGCGGAACAAATGGAACTGCGGGCCGATGTGGCCGAAGCTCCGCTCGATCGCGAAGCGCTGCTGAAGAACGCGCCCGACCAATTCGAAAATTGTTTCCGCATTTCGCGCGTGGTTGGCGGGGAAGAATAATGTCGTCCACTCCTGCGGCCCTCCTGAACGGCTCTTACGAGTCGCTCCGGCGCGCGCTCGATGAATTCCAAATTAGTTCGGTCGCGCTTACGGGTGCGGCGCTGGATCGCGCCGAAGCTACGAACCCGAATCTCAACGCCTACATTTCTTTTTGTCGCGAGTCGGCGCTGCGTGAAGCTGCGAATGCCGACCTTCGTTTGCGGGCTGGCGAGCGCGCTCCGCTGTTGGGCATTCCGGTTGGAGTGAAAGATCTTATTCTGACCCAGGGACACACGACGACGGCGGCTTCCAAAATGCTTGCGAATTTTGTGCCTCCCTACGAGTCCACGGTGACTGCGCGGCTCCGGGCGGCCGGAGCGCCGATCATCGGTAAGACGAACCTCGATGAATTCGCGATGGGCTCCTCCAACGAGACCTCGGCCTTCGGAGCAGTGAAAAATCCGTGGGATTTGTCGCGGGTGCCCGGCGGATCTTCGGGCGGGTCGGCGGCGGCGGTGGCCGCTCGCAGTGTCACCCTTTCGCTCGGCACCGATACTGGCGGCTCCATTCGTCAACCGAGCGCTTTCACGGGGATTACGGGGATTAAGCCCACGTACGGACGGGTGAGTCGGTACGGCGTGGTCGCCTTTGCGAGCAGTTTGGACCAGGTAGGCCCGATGTGCGCCGATGCCTCGTCCTGTGCCGCGACCTTGCAGGTCATTGCGGGGCACGATGTGCACGATGCAACCTGTTCGCGTCGTGCCGTGCCGAATTTTTTGCAGGAAGCTCAAGATTTCGTGCGGAACGAATCGGTGCGGAGTCTACGCATCGGAGTGCCGCGTGAATACTTCATGGACGGATTGAATCCCGAGGTCGAAAAAATTATTCGTCGCGGGCTCGATGTCTTTCGCGAGCATGGCGCCACCCTGGTGGATGTGAGTTTGCCGCACACGCGCTTTGCTTTGCCCGTTTACTATTTGATTTGCACTTCGGAGGCTTCCAGTAACTTGGCCCGCTACGATGGCATTCACTGCGGGCATCGTGCGGAAACGGCGGCCGGCGGCACGCTGGCCGATCTCTATGCACAGAGCCGCGGCGAGGCTTTTGGTGACGAAGTCAAAATGCGGATTCTCCTGGGAACCTACGCGCTGTCCGCCGGCTATTTTGATGCGTTCTACCGTAAGGCTTCGCAGGTTCGTACGCTTCTTCGGCGCGATTTTGAGGAAGCCTTCCGCGTTTGCGATGTGATTGCTGGCCCCACTTCGCCCACGACGGCTTTTCGTTTGGGCGAAAAAACGGGCGATCCGCTTTCGATGTACCTGGCCGATGTCTACACGCTCGCTACAAACTTAGCGGGGCTGCCCGGGATTTCCTTTAATGCGGGCTTCGATGCCCAGTCCCTTCCGGTGGGCTTTCATATGATGTCGCCGTGGTGGGAAGAATCGCGCTTGCTGGGAGCCGCGGCGGCTTATCAGCAGTGGCATCCGGAGACTTTGCGCGTTTCGCCGGTTGCGGCCGGTTTGGGAGGTGCGGCGTGAGAGCGTACGAAGCCGTCATTGGTTTAGAAGTTCACGCTCAGCTGCTGACGAACACGAAGGCGTTCTGTCTCGTGGCGAGCAAGTTTGGTGAGAGCGAGAACACGCAGGTGGGGCCCGTATCGGGCGGTTTGCCCGGGGCACTGCCGGTGCTCAATGAACGCGCCGTTGAGTTGGCGGTGCGGGCAGGACTCGCACTGGGTTGTCGCATCAATCGTAAGAGCGTTTTTTCGCGCAAAAACTATTTTTATCCCGACTTGCCCAAGGGATACCAAATTTCGCAGTTCGACGAACCCACTTGCTCCGAAGGGGCCGTAGAAATTCGGGTCGAAGGCCGGGCGCCCAAGCGCATCGAAATCGAACGTATTCACATGGAAGAAGATGCCGGCAAATCCATGCATTTGGGTTCCATGACCCTTGTGAACTTGAATCGTTCGGGGGTGCCGCTGGTGGAAATTGTTTCGCGACCAGACATGCGTACTCCGTTCGAGGCCAGCGCCTACCTGCGTAAGGTGCACGCCATTCTGGTTTACGCCGGCGTTTGCGATGGCAACTTGGAGGAAGGCAATTTTCGCTGCGATGCCAACGTGAGCGTGCGTCCCCTGGGACAAAAAACCCTGGGTACGCGAACCGAGCTGAAGAACATCAACTCTTTTCGCTTCGTGGAGAAGGCCATCGACTTTGAAATCGCGCGGCAGATTGCGGTGATTGAAGGCGGCGGAAAAATCACGCAGGAAACTCGCGGTTGGGATGCCGCCGGCAATAAAACTTTTTCCATGCGCAGCAAGGAAGAGGCGCAGGACTACCGTTATTTTCCGGAGCCCGACTTGCCGCCGCTTATTTTGAGCGACGAGTATATTCAGCGTGTGCGCCAGCAAATGCCCGAGCTTCCCGAAGCTAAGCAAGCGCGGTTTGTGCAGCAGCACGGTCTCACGGATTACGATGCCGAGGTTCTCACCTCGAGTAGGGAACTGGCGGCCTACTTTGAGGCAGTCGTGTCGGCGGGTGCTCCGGCCAAGCCGGCGGCGAACTGGATCACGTCCGAGCTTTTGCGCGAAATGAAGGATGTGGATACGGACATCGATCACTGTCCCATTCGGCCCGAAGACTTGGCGGCCCTGGTGAAGTTGGTGGAAGGCGGAAAAATTTCGGGCAAGATTGGCAAAACGGTCTTCGCGGACATGTTTCGCACCGGCGAAAGACCCGATGCCATCATTGAGAGCAAGGGTTTGGTGCAGGTGTCCGATGCGGGCGCGATCGAAGCGTGGGTGGATCAGGTCATTGCGGCAAACCCCGGACCCGCCGAAAGTTTGCGTGCAGGAAAAACCAAGTTGCTGGGTTTCTTTGTTGGTGAAATTATGAAGCTCTCGCAGGGTAAAGCGAATCCGGGAATGGTTTCGGATTTAGTACGGAAAAAGTTAGGCCAATGAAATATCTTCTAGGATTTACACTCGTTCTTGCAACAACGGCGGTCTATGCGCGGCCCTACAATTACCAGGATATTCCCGTGGGGGAGCGGGCCTTCGGTATGGGGCACGCGGCCTCGGCCGTGGAAGGCTCGGACACGGGCGTCATGTACACCAATCCGGCGGTGCTGGGGCTGAGCACTCATTCGCAGGTTTCGGCGTCGCTCTCGGCTTTTTCGCGCATCGACACGCGCACGGGTAAGTACGTCAGCGTTTTTGAGTCCGCGCACGACAACGTTTCGCGCACCGGTTTTTTTGCCGTGCCGTCGCTCGTCGGGGGGCACGTTAAGACCGGAAACTGGGTGTGGGGCGGCACGATTTTGGTGCCGGATTCGTTCGAAAACTCGGGAACTTTGGAAATCGACTCGGATCACATTGGATCTTTCGAGTCGAACGAGAAGGCCTACTGGTACGGAGCCTTCGGTGCGCGACAGTGGGGCAATCACGCCTTCGGAATTTCGCTTTTCTATGCGGATCGCACCACCATTGAAAAGTTTCAGTTTGTCACGCGGAGCTCTAGCCGTATTCGGCTCTTTGAATCGACTTTGGGTACGAATGCGTTTGTTTTATTGCTGGGTGGAACCTACAAGGTTTCCGATGCTTGGCGCTTGTCCTATGGTGTGCGCTTACCACCGTATTTGCTGGGTGGGGAGGCCGCCACGGTGGATGTGGCGAGCGATGTGGCTGGCGTGACCTATAACAAGGGCGATCCTAATTTTTACCCGATGCCCTTGAAGGCAACGGTGGGTGCCGCGTGGCGGCCCGAAGATTGGATTTTGGTTGCCGCCGACTTACATGTTTATTCGGGTCTCCACGGATATGCGGCGCTGACGGGCACTCCCCAGTTCAAAATGGCCGCCAAGCCCATTGCCAATATTTCGCTGGGTACGGAGGTTCGTCCCTTTCAGCATTTCGGTTTTCGGGCCGGGTTCTTCTCCAACTTTTCCGCCGCCGAAAAAACTCCGCGTTATTTGACGGCCATTGGCGACAAAGTGCACATGTTTGGTGGCACCCTGGCTGTGCTCTTCACCAAGGATCAAGGCAGCATTAGCGTGGGCGGCTTTTTGCAGGGAGGGCAGGGAAGCTCCCCGTCCATTTCCGAGAACTCGGGCGACATCGTTCCCCGCAGCAACTATTTCTACGGTTTTGTCGTGGGCTCTAGTTACCGTTTCTGATCCATACTATTCTCCGCGCATATGTCGGAGACAGAACAGTCGGGACTCGTGGCGGTCCTGCGTCGCATCGAACCGAAGTGGCAAAAGCGTTGGCAGGAAGGCAAGGCCTTCCGGGCAGCTCAACCGGGCGAACCCGGATCGGAAAAGCCTAAATTCTATTGCCTCGACATGTTTCCCTATCCCTCGGGCGACGGTCTTCACGTAGGACACCCTCTCGGGTACATTGGCACCGATATTCTCTCGCGCTACCAGCGTATGCGTGGGCGCAACGTATTGCACCCGATGGGTTGGGACGCTTTTGGTTTGCCGGCCGAGCAACACGCCATCAAAACGGGCATCCATCCCGCCCTGACCACCGAAAAAAACATTGGTACCTTTAAGCGGCAGCTCAATATGATTGGCCTGTCGTACGACTGGGAACGCGAAATCAATACCTGCGATCCGAAGTACTATAAATGGACGCAGTGGCTCTTCGAAAAACTTTTAGAGCGTGGCTTGGCCTTCGAGTCCGAAGCCATGGTCAATTGGTGTCCGGCTTTGGGCACGGTGCTGGCGAACGACGAAGTCATCGATGGCAAATCCGAACGTGGCGGCCACCCGGTCGAGCGGCGGGCCATGAAGCAATGGATGCTCCGAATTACCGAATACGCCGAGCGCCTGTTGAATGATTTGGATGAAGTCGACTGGCCCGAATCGACCAAAGAACACCAGCGGAACTGGATTGGAAAATCGGTCGGTGCACGCGTCAAGTTCGACGGCCTGGAAGTCTTCACCACGCGCCCGGACACTTTGTTTGGTGTGAGCTTTATGGCCATTGCGCCCGAGCATCCGGATCGCGATCGCTTGGTTACTACCGAGCAGCGCCAGGAGGTGCAAGCTTACTGCGACGCTGCGGCCCGCAAGAGCGATTTGCAGCGCACGGATCTGGCCAAGGATAAGAGCGGAGTGTTTTCGGGCAGCCACGTGACCCACCCGGTAACGGGCCAAAAAATTCCCGTTTGGATTGCCGATTACGTGCTCATTAATTACGGCACGGGCGCCATCATGGGCGTGCCGGCGCACGACGAGCGCGACGGCGAATTTGCGGCCAAGTACAATCTGCCGGTGCTGCCCGTTATCGACGAGCAGGGTAAACTCGTTCATTCGAGTGCGGCGGGAATCGATTGCAACGGACTCACCATTGCCGCGGCGACCGATAAAATCATTGCGTTCCTGGAGAAGTCCGGACGGGGTACGAAGTCGATTACTTATCGCCTACGCGATTGGATTTTCTCGCGCCAACGCTACTGGGGTGAACCGATTCCGGTCGTGCATATTCAGGAAGGTGCGGACAGGGGCAAAACCCGCGCGCTGCCCCTTGCGCAGTTGCCGCTCGAATTACCGCAGGTCGAAAAATACGAGCCCTCCGGTAGTGGAGAATCGCCGCTCGTAACGGCCACCGCCTGGATGCAGACCCAAGATCCCGTCACGGGCGCTCGCGCGTTGCGCGAGAGCCACACGATGCCCGGTTCGGCTGCATCCTCGTGGTACTTTTTGCGCTACATGGATCCACACAACACGCAGGAGCCCTGGTCCAAGGCGGCGCAGGCATACTGGCAACAAGTGGATTTGTACGTGGGTGGGCCCGAACACGCCGTGGGGCATCTGCTTTACGCCCGTTTCTGGCACAAAGTCTTTTTTGATATGGGCCTCGTGACCACCAAGGAACCCTTCAAAAAACTCGTGCACCAAGGCATGATGCTCGCCGAGAACAACGAAAAAATGAGCAAGTCCCGCGGCAACGTGGTGAACCCCGATGGCGTGATCGCCCAGTATGGTGCCGATACTTTTCGTTTGTTCGAAATGTTCCTCGGGCCTTTCGAAAAAACGAAACCCTGGCAAACGGCCAACATCGAAGGCGTGTACCGTTTCCTGTCCCGCTTCTGGCGTCTAGTGGCCGATGCTGACGGAAAGTTAAATCCGAACGTGCGCGAGGTTCCGGAATCTGAATGGCCGGCGTCGCTGCAGAGTCTATTCCATAAGACAATTCGCCAGGTGGGTCACGATATTGAGTCGCTCGGTTTTAACACGGCGATTTCGGCGCTCATGACCCTGCTGAATGAGTACTACTCCGTGCGGGGCGATAAATTGCCCGTGCCGCGGAGCTTCGTAAAAACTTTTACCCAGCTGCTTGCACCCCTGGCGCCGCATATGGCCGAAGAAATTTGGGAAATGCTCGGCGAAAAAGGCTTCGTGGCGAATGCGCCGTGGCCCAGCTTTGACGCCACGAAAGTGGTCGATTCCGAACTTGAGCTAGCTGTGCAGGTGAACGGCAAATTGCGGGACACGGTGAAGGTGGCCAAGGACATTAGCGAAGCCGATTTGCGCACCCTCGTGCTGGCGCGCGAAGCCGTGGTGAAGTGGACCGAAGGCAAGGCGCCTAAAAAGTTCATCTACGTGAAGGGCAAGCTCGTAAGCGTAGTGGTGTGAGGGAATAATGACTATTTTTAATAAAATTATTAAGCGCGAAATTCCGGCGGACATTGTTTTTGAAGATGAAATTTGTTTAGCCTTTCGCGACATTCATCCGCAGGCGCCTACCCATATTTTACTGATCCCCAAAAATGAAATTCCTTCCATGGCCGAAGTGCGCGCCGAGGATCAGGAAATTTTGGGCTACCTCCTGGTAAAGGCGGCGGAGATTGCCGTGCGACAAGGACTGGACGATGAAGGTTACCGCGTCGTGATCAATACTCGCGCTTTCGGCGGTCAGACGGTGAATCATTTGCATTTGCACATTATGGGCGGCCGGCCGTTCTCGTGGCCGCCGGGTTGATTTAAAGTTTAGGATACTTAAGGAGGGTTCATGTTTAAGAAAATTGCCATTGGTTTTGCGGTGCTGATCGTTGTGTTTATCGGCGTGCTGGTCGCTATTCCATTTTTCTACTCCATTGATAGTCTGCGTCCGCAAATTCAAGCGGCCGTGGAGAAGCAAGTTCACGGTAAGGTGGAATTGGGTAAATTGTCGCTGCGACTTTTTCCCGATGTCCGGGTGGGGATTGATGGTCTTCGCGTTACGCCCGCAGCTCCCTACGATCAAGAGGCGCTCGCGAACATCAAGGGCGTGGCGATCTCTTTGCCTTTGTCCTCTTTCCTCACGGGGCCCAAGGCAACCGTAGTGATTGAGGGACCGAAGGTTGTGCTCATCAGCAAAGGAACGAGTTCTAACCTGAGCACGCTGCTGCCTCCCCCGACCCCGGAACAACAAGCGGCCGCGGCCAAAGAAGCTGCCGCCGCGCCGAAAGGCGCTGGCAACAAAACTGTCGATGAAACTTTGGCAAGCTTGCCCCCGTTCATTGCTTCGCGAGTCAAGGCGGCGCGTCTGTCCTTTGCGCTGACCGATGGATCGGTAGAAATGCGTAAACTCGATGCCCCCCGCAACGATAAGACCCTGGTGCACGATTTGAACGTGCACCTCGACAACATGAACCTCTCGGCGCCCATCGGCATCAAAGTTGATGTCGTCGTGGACGTGGTAGCTGGCGAGACGAAAATTTCGGGCCCGCTCAAGACCGAGGGCTCGATCACCGCAACGCCCGAGGGCGCCGGCTTTCGCGTGGCCCTCGATGTGGACGAAGACATGACGGGTTTGGATGCGAAGTTCTCCAACCTGTTCCATAAGAAGCCGGGCATTCCCTTCTCCGCGGGCCTCAAGGGCACCGTTGTTCAAGGTGAGGCCATTTCGGCTGACCTGCCCGAAATTGAATTCCGTTTTGGCGGATTTAAAACGAAGAGTTTGCTCGCCGTAACCGATGCCAACGTCCCCGAGAAGGCAAAAATTAAATTCTCTATGAAATCTGGAGAGACGGACATCGGTCCTTTCGGCGCAATCATTCCGATGATTGCCGACTACAAATTGGGTGGTCGGTTCTCGCTGGCCGTCGACGCCGCCGGTCCGATGGTGGATCCCACGATGAACGTACTCGTGGGGCTGAACAATGTGACGGGAGCCACGCCCCAGTTGCAAAAGCCCGTTTCTAATCTCACGGGTAAAATCTTAGTGCAGGGCACGGCGAAGAACCCCTCCATTAAGATTGATCCCTTCTCCATGAAATTGGCCTCTTCCGATTTGACTCTCAAAGTAGAGACACGCGGACTCGAAAACATTTCGGCCAACATCGCGGTTCAGGCGAAGCGCATGGATGCGGACGAGCTCCTCGGTCTGAAAGTGCTTAAACTCGACGAAAAAGTAAAGAAGACCGAAGCCCAAATCGCCGAAGAAAAAGAAAAAGCTAAACTGCCCCTCGACGAAGCGCTTGCGCAGACGGCACCGACTCTCGAGCAATCACTCGACAATCCGATGCTCGATAAAATTGCGGCCACCATTAGTCTCGACGTTAAATCGCTGCGTGCGATGGGAGCGGAGTTTAACAACGCTACCTTCAATATGAGCTACGCTAAACGTGAGCTTAAGATTTCGAAAACCGGCATTGGTGGCTACGGTGGGCGTGTAGATTTGGCGGGTAATTTTGGCCTCACGCCCAAGGCCCCTGCCTACGACATCAAGGCGGGCCTCAATGGCGTGAAGCTCGAAGAAGTCACTAAAGCCCATGCCCAATCCTGGAACGGAATGGTCACGGGTGCCATGACGGGCGAGTTTGCTCTTTCCGGCCGTGGCTTGCGTAAAGAACAGCTGCAGCAGAATCTTTCGGGTGGATTGAAGGGCGAGGTGCGCGATGGCGTGCTGAATTTGCCCGTCGTGAAACTCGTGGACATGGTTATGGATAAATTGCCGCAGGGCCTAGGTCAGAAGGCTGCGGGCGCCGCGAAAGGAAAAGAGAGTAAGGGCGCTTTCAAAACCATGAAGCTCGTGAGCTCGATTCGTGGACGCATGGTGGAAATTCAAGATCTCGACGTTAACTACGACACTCTGACCTCTAAAGTGGGCGAAATGCGCTTCCAGGCCAAGGGCACCGTCAGCTTCGATCAGGACGTAGACATTGCGGGCATTGCTTACTTGCCCATGGAACTCGTGCACCTCGAAGAACTCAAAGGTCCCTCGGGCAAATGTGAAATCCCGCTGAAGATGAAAGGACGCATGAACGACCCGCAGCCGGACTACGGATATTCGCTGGGAATTCTAGGCCCCCGCATTGCGCAAAATGCGCTGAAGGGTCGCGTGGGGAACGCCGCCAAAGCTGCTGCGGCACCGGCGATTCAGAAGGCTCAAGAAAAGTTGCTGCAGAACGCCCCGGCCCCCGCGAAGAAGGCCGTGGACGATCTGAAAAAGAAATTCGGATTCTAAAATTTACTTGGCGAGAAGACTGCGCAACATCCAGGCAGTCTTCTCGTGAATTTCCATGCGCTGCGTGAGCAGATCCGCCGTGGGTTCATCGTGCGCTTCCTCTACAGTGGGAAAGATTTCGCGGGCTACGCGACAAACGGTTTCGTGATCGCGCACCAGATTTTGAATCATGGTGGTGGCGTCGGGGCGGCCCGTTTCGTCCTTGATCGTGCTTAGTTTGGAAAATTCCGTGTAGCTACCGGGTGCATAGAAGCCCAGCGAACGGATGCGCTCGGCAATTAAGTCCACTGCCAGAGCTAACTCGTTGTACTGCGTTTCGAACATTAGGTGCAGCGTTTGGAACATGGGGCCTTCAACGTTCCAGTGGTAGTTGTGTGTTTTTAGGTAGAGCGTGTAGGTGTCGCCCAGTAGGCGCGAGAGGCCGTCGGAAATTTTTTTGCGGGACGCATCATTGATGCCAATGTCGATTTTCATGAAAATATAACTCCTTTATTTACGGAGTTTATATTTCTTCGCGAAGATGTCGAGGTCGTACTGGGTGAAGGGATGATCCAGTCCGTCGAGGCCAATCGAGGGCCACATAATGGAGTCTTCGCGGTGCGAATGCACGCGTCCCAGAACGTGTCCGAATTCGTGCACAGCAATCATGTAAACCCACTGCAAGTTGCGGCTCGATTTGCTGAGATCCGCAGGCGTTAGCTTAACGCTCTCGGGTGCCACGGAGTCGTCACTCTTGCTGGCGGGCATCCAGACCTCACCCGAAAAACTCTGGGCGCGGAAGAAAACGTCGGCTTCAGTAATTCCGGATTCCGAAAAATTCACAACCGTCATGGCGTCCGAGTTCGGATCACTCTCGGCCCAGGGCCAAGTTCCATCGATCCAATAAATGCCGTTGATCCCATCGCCCGAAACGGACTGGGGGTCGTTGTTCTTCATGTCCGGCGCGCTGTCGCTGCTGGTCGTCAGATTCAAACTCGTGTTCGTAAGGGTCTGGTTATAGATATCCGCCGCGGCGGCGAAGGAGGGCCGCATTTTTTTGGGGACACTTTGGTTAAAAGCTAGGCGAATGTTCTGGCCGTCGTTCCAACTCATGAGGGCGGCGGAATTCGTGTAATAGCCACAGTCGCAATCTTTATTGATTTCAGCCCGGCCGCAGGCACTCAATACGACCATTAGGCCCAATGCACACCACAGCTTCATAGGTGTAGGGAAGCAGGACCGAGACCTAGAGTTGGCCGGTCCAACTATTTGAATTTATTTGTTAATAATGGGGAGTGTTTAACGGTCGGGACGTTTTACGCGGACCCCTGTCTATCGTTTAGCCGCTAAAGAATAGGGGTCGGTGCGATGAATGAGCAGGGCTCCGCTCAGCAAAATAATCCACACCAAGTGCACCCAGAGCATGAACACGAGCAGGGTGGCGAGGGCCCCGTAAAATTTCAGGCTCAAAAGGGCGGTGCGGCCGTAATAGCCCATCCCGAATTTTGCGATGGCAAAGAGCGGGCCCGCGAGGCTGGCGGCGCGCAGGGAGCTCTTCCAGGGCGGAGGAAAGCGCGGAATGAACTGGTACATAGCAAAGAGCATGGCGATATCGATGAGCACGGGAATAGGAATGGCCAAGTAGGGCCCTACCGATTCCATTTCGAAGAGGCCGTGTAGCAAGGAATCGCGCTGTATCCAGCTGGCGGCGAGCACGGACAGGAGCATGGCCAGGGGAAGCCCCGCGAGCACAAGCATCCGCCGCAGGATCAGCATAGCGAAGGCGCGCGAGTTAGAACGGAGTGTGAGGTTAGCGCCGAGGGTGTCGTTCCATCGCCGATGCTCGTTGCTGTTCTCCAGAATGGTGTCCAGGCTGCGACCCAGTTTCACCATGAGACTGGTGCTCGTGTAGAGCAAAATAAAGAAGCCAAAGAGGCTGGCGCCACGCGACTGGGCCGCGGAAGTGATGCTCTGAAAATTGCGCAGAAAAACTTCGCTCGACCCCACGTTCAAATGTGACAGCAGATAGTTGCGGAGCAAATCACTCGAAGACTTGGCAATCCCCAGCGTGCGCAGATAGAAAAATATAAGGGCGGTCACCGGAACGATGCCGAGCAAAGTATGAAACGACAGCGCGGCGGCCCGCACCGAAATTTCTGCGCGTAAGAACCGACTAGCGATCCCGGATGTTGACATACTTCACGAGGAAGCGATTGATGATCTCGGTTTGGGCGCGGTTAAGGTCGATGAACTGAACCCCAAAGCCCTTGGGGTGTCCCTTGGTGCCGTCGCAGACCCAGGCCACCTCGCCCTTAACGTCGAAATACGAATCACGATCGGAGAAGATAATCCGAAGGTGCATTTTTTCGCCGGTTTCCGCTACGGCCTCGGTGCAAACGAAGAGGCCGCCCGGCGAAATGTTTGCGGTTTTCTCAACGACGTGGTGGTTAAGACCCTTGGTAAAGAGCTCCACCTTAAGGGCCGCCGCGTAGCGGGGCTTGGCCCGGCGCATGGCCGCATTATCGTCTTTGTAATCGTTGGAGTCATTGGAATCGGACATCGTGTTTCATCTTAACAGCGCCCAAGTAAAAGGGGAGGTGTTGGGCTCTTGACGGATCGCGCTAACGCGGGCAACTTGGGTCCTGGAGAACGTATCGATGCCTAAAAAAGCTAAACCCCGTAACCGTAAAAAAACTGCCAAACTTCGCGCTAAGCTCAAGAAGAAGTTCACGAAGGCGCGCGTTCGCCTGACCAAGAGCAAAAAACGTAAATACAGCTAAGTTTTAGGGCTTAAGCGGCTTCAGAACTGTTCCGACGACTCGGCTTGAGGGCCTTGATCGTGCCGGTGGCCTTTTCCTGCAAGCTTACTTTGCCGAAAAATATTTCGTTGCCGAGGTCGGCAAACGCATACCAATCACCATTGAGGTATTGGTAAAGAACTTTGATTTTAGGTTTTGCGGCGGACGCCTTAGGTTTTTTCATTTTTCTCCTCCCTGAGAAAAAGCAGTGGTAGAAACATCTCGGTAGAAGGAGTTTCGAACTTGAGCGAAAAATGGACTTCACTTCCTAACGCGGTGGCCAAGCGCGACCTTTTGTTCGGCGTCAAAAAAGCGGAGTCTTCCGAGTGGAAAGCTTGGGGCGATAAATTCGTCGGCGCCGACTGGCTCTACGATGGGATCGATTTTCTTGCGCGCACCAACGACCGTGCTTCCTTGCTGCCCATCCGTCAAAAGGCCGTCACGGAAGGCAATGTTTTCTTGTTTCTAAAAATCATGCGCGCTTTGGACATTGCGGATTTGGATGCCGAAACCACTGCGCTGCTGAAAACTTGCGCTGAGAACGCCGAAAAAGCTGGAATGGTGCGTTACGCTATTAAAGGCTTCGAGCGCTTGGGCGATACCGAGCGGGCCGAAAAGTTGCGCCAAACGATTGCAAGCGATGGCGACATCTTGGCCGAGGCCGCAGCCAAAGTTTTCATTCCGCCCACGGGTGCCGACGACTTAGAAGACTCCGACGAAGCTTGATTTCACCAAATTCAGACCCATGTTTTGGGTATGAACTTTGATCGCTTTACCCAAATGTCCCAAGAGGCCTTGGCCTCAGCCCAGAAGCTTGCGGAATCACGTGGTCATCCGGCCATTGAACCCGCACACTTGCTTTCTACACTGCTAGAAGATGAGCAAAGTCCGGTAGTTAGCGGCTTGCGCAAACTCAATCAGTTGGCGGCCGTGCGGGAAGTCGCGGTGGCGGCCCTCAAGGCTCTGCCCACAGTAAGTGGCGCTTCCAGCGGACGGGGATTGTCTTCGGAAATGCAGCGAGCGCTGGGTTCCGCCGAAGATTACATGCGCAAGTTTGGCGACTCTTTTGTGACTGTCGAACACCTCTTCCTGGGGATGCTCGAAGCCGCGCCCTCCATCGGCACTCCCCTTAAACAACGGGGCCTGCGGCCCGACCAAATTTTGTCGGAGTTTCGTAAGCTGCGCGGCTCGCACAAGGCCGACGACGCCAATGCCGAACAGCAGTACCAGGCCCTCGACAAATATTCTAAGGACCTCACCGAACTCGCACGCGCGGGCAAGCTCGATCCCGTGATTGGCCGCGACGAAGAAATTCGTCGCGTAATTCAGGTGCTTTCTCGCCGCACTAAAAACAACCCCGTGCTCATCGGTGAACCCGGCGTGGGTAAAACCGCCATCGCCGAGGGACTTGCCCAACGAATCATCAACGGCGACGTGCCCGAGAGTTTGCGGGGCAAGAGCATTCGCTCCCTCGACCTTGGCGCGATGGTGGCCGGGGCTAAATTCCGCGGCGAATTCGAAGAACGCTTGAAAGCCTTCCTGAAGGAAGTGCAAGACGCCCAGGGCGAAATCATTCTCTTCATCGACGAGCTCCACACGCTGCTCGGCGCGGGCAAATCCGACGGCGCCATGGATGCGGGCAACTTGCTTAAGCCGGCGCTCGCGCGCGGTGAGCTTCGTTGCGTGGGCGCTACAACGCTCGATGAATACCGCAAATACGTGGAGAAAGACCCGGCCTTTGAGCGTCGCTTCCAACAAGTCTACGTGGGCGAGCCGAGTGTCGAGGACACCATTTCGATTCTCCGCGGTCTCAAACAAAAATACGAAGTGCACCATGGGGTGCGCATTCAGGACCAGGCCATCATTGCGGCCGCAACGCTCTCGCACCGTTACATTGCGGATCGCTTTTTGCCCGACAAGGCCATCGACCTGATGGACGAAGCGGCCGCCAAGCTGCGCATCGAAATTGACTCGATGCCCGCGGCCATCGATGAGCGGGTGCGTGACATCATGCAGCTGGAAGTCGAGCGCGAAGCTCTGCGCAAAGAATCCGATGCTGCCAGCAAACATCGTTTAACGGACATCGAAAAACGCATCGCCGAACAAAAAGCGCAGGTCGATGAACTCAAGCAGCACTGGGGTCGCGAGAAAGAGAAGATCGTTAAGATTCGCTCCCTCAAAGCCGAGGGCGAAAAACTTACGCGCGATTTAGACGTGGCCGAGCGCAATGCGAATTTGCAGCAGGCCGCCGAAATTAAGTACGGCCAAATGCCGGCGAACAAAAAATCCATCGAGGCGGCGCAGGCTGAACTCCGCGAGGTGCAAGGCCCCCGCCGGATGCTCAAAGAAGAGGTCGAGGCCGAGGACATTGCGGGCATCGTGTCGCGGTGGACCGGCATTCCGCTCGATCGCTTGCTCAAGGGCGAGAACGAAAAACTGCTCAAACTCGAAGACGCGCTCCGGGCACGCGTACGGGGCCAGGACGAAGGTCTGCGCGCCGTGGCCGATGCCGTGCGCCTCGCGCGCAGTGGATTGAAGGATCCGAACAAGCCCATCGGGAGCTTCTTGTTCCTGGGGCCTACGGGTGTGGGTAAAACCGAAACCGCCAAGGCGTTGGCCGAAGTGCTCTTCGATCACGAACAGAACATGGTCCGTATCGATATGAGCGAGTACATGGAGAAGCACGCGGTGGCGCGCCTGACCGGAGCGCCTCCGGGTTACGTGGGTTACGAGGAAGGCGGTCAGCTCACGGAAGCCGTTCGTCGGCGCCCGTACTCCGTTATTCTTTTCGACGAAATCGAGAAGGCGCATCCGGACGTGCTCAATGTGCTCCTGCAAATTCTCGACGATGGTCGACTCACCGATGGTCAGGGCCGCGTGGTGGATTTCCGCAACGTGGTGCTCATCATGACGAGCAATATTGGCTCGCAAATGATTCTGGATAATCCGAACATGCCGCGTGAGCGTCTGCTGAGTGAGATGCTGCAGCAACTCCGTCAGCACATGCGTCCGGAGTTCATCAACCGCATCGACGAAATAGTGCTCTTCAAGTCGCTCGATAAGTCGCTGATTCGCGAAATTGTGCAGGTGCAAGTGCGGGGTCTCAATAAGATTCTCGGCGATCGCCGGCTCACGCTGGAACTCAGCGAGGGTGCGCAGGATTATCTGGCCGACGTGGGTTACGATCCGCTCTTCGGTGCACGGCCGCTCAAGCGGGCCATCTACAAGCACCTCCAAGTTCCGCTCTCCAAGAAAATCTTGGCGGGTGAAATTGCGGACGGTGAACGCGTGATGGTCGAGGTAGGTACCGCCCCCGATGGTGCGCGGGATCTAGTGCTGAAACCCGTGCCCGCCGCCTAGAGCGGTGCTTCGAGGTTATATTTTTTGCCTGGCCGTGCCGGATGTTCGAAGTCGAGTCGCCAAGCGTGCAGCTCGAGTCGGGCGTCGGGTGCGGCCGTGCCGTATACGGGGTCGCCCACGAGGGGCGCGTCGGCCGCGGCAAAGAAAGCGCGAATTTGGTGGCGTGCTCCCGTGAGCAATTCAACCTCGTAGGGCGTGCCCGTGAATTGCGGCACCGCCTGCTCGGCCACCCGCACAATTTGCGAACAGGGCCGCACCGAATGCCATCCGCGGAAGGCGTCGTTGCGATCCCACGCGAAGCGCACTTTTTTAGAGGCACGGTAGCGGCTACCAATCCATCCCTCGAGCTTTTTGTTGGAACTGAGGGCTGGCGGTAGCGGGGCAGAGGCTCCGGCTAGGTAGAGCTTCCTGAGTCCACTCGTGGGGTTCTGAAACAGCGCTCGCGTGAGTGCTACTAATGGCCCGTGGGAGAACAGCAAAAGGCCCGAAGTTTCGAAGTCGATGCGGTGAACTGGGACCCATTTTTCGCCGCCCTGCGTTACGATGGTTTCGTCGAAATGGGTGCGGGGAGGCTTATTCAGAGCCAAGAAGTCCTCGTCCTCGAACACTTTAGACCGGTCTGGATTGTTCATAGTTATTTGATCGCCCGTCTGCCTTGACACCCTAAAAAGGCCTATTCTATCGGGACAACTATGGCCGCAAAGAAAAAAGTCGAAAAAAAATCCCCTGCCGCCGCCAAGAAGCCTGCGGCCAAGCCTGCCGCTAAGGCAAAAAAGGCGGCACCGGCGAAGCCGAAGGCCGCAGTGAAGGCTGCGCCCGAGAAAAAAACTACGGCTAAAGAAAAGCCGGTAGCGCCGAAGGCCGAAGGCAAAAAAACTCACGCGGCCCTTGCCGCGGCTGCCGCTGCGGCCGTCGTGGCCGAAAAGGCGCCGCGCGGAAAAGCTAAGCCGCAACGTTCGAACTTCGAAGAAGATCCCGATGCACCGGAAGGTGAAATCAACGAAGAAGAAGAGTTGCTCGAAGAAGAAGTTGAAGACGAAGTGGACATCGATGGTCCTCCTCCCTGGTGGAAAGACAATCCCGCCGGAATGGAAGGTCCCGAAGACGACGCTTCGGCCCCCGGTAAGTTCGACGATTCCGACGAATGGTCCGAAGAGGACGAAGAAGATTGGTCCTCGGGTCGTAAAACGACCATTGAAGAGCTCGAAGGCTCCGACGAAGAAGACGACGAACGCTGGTGAGCTCCTTGAAAAACCTCGACTTTGATTGGTCCGCCATCAAAGTCGCGCTCGAGGGACATTCCTTTTTGGATGTGGCCAAACTGAACGTGACCTCGCGGTCCGAAGCTCGGCAATTTCTGCTCGCTTACGGCTACGACATTGAAGATCCTCTCGTTCGCAACGAACTTATTCGAATTTATTTCGAGAGCGTGGCTTTTCTTCGTAGTCAGTTATTGGAACCCGGCGAAGAAATTCCTCCTGAACTGGTGCGCCGCGGTCCGGCCACCGATCTCGAGCGCTTGATTCTTCTGGCTTCCACGAAGAGCGACGAGGGCCGCTGGGCCTGCGCTATTTTGCGGGTCATGCACATTATTTCGCACTTGGACAACGACGTGCGTTTGGAAAACTTTCAAACGGCGCGCGCCCAAATTTTTGAACGCTTTGACGATTACCTGCAGCCCATCAGTCCGCGCCGTTGGAAGTTCGGCAAAGGCTCCGACTACATTACACTTGTGCGTTACATTAAAAAGGAGCGCAAGGATCGTAACTCAACGATCATCAAGCTCCTCTCCAAGCCCCACGCCTTCGTCGAAGAAATTTACGACCGCATCGGTTTTCGTTTTGTCACCGAAACGAAGCTCGATGCGCTTCGGCTCCTGCAGCTCATGTTCGATTTAGGCGTGGTGTCGCCGCCGAACGTTCACCCCGGTCGTTCCATTAACTCCCTTGTATCCTTGGATATGGCGCAGGCCACCATTGAGTCGACCCGCGAACATTTAGAGACGGGTCGAGTTTCCCAGCGCAATTCTCTGCGTCGCTTGCAACGCATTGAGGACATCAGTGCGGAGCCTATTTCTTCCTCGCGTAACCCCTACAGTTCGCACTGGTACCGTGCCATTCAGTTCACCTGCCGGCAGCTCATCATGGCGCAGGATCCCACCTTCCGTTTCTGGTCGGAACTGAAGCGAGATCTGGCCAAAGTTCGGGGGTTCAACACGGCGCTCAAGCAAGTCCCCATCACGTTGCGTGAAAGACGGACTTTCTACTACCCCTTCGAAATTCAAATTCTCGACAAGCTTTCCTACGTGGAATCGATCGGTGGCCGCAGTCGCCATCGCGAATACAAGGCTCGTCAAAAGGCCATGGCGCGGGCGCGGGTTCTGGGCGAGTTAGCGGCCAAGTAGCATCGGGAGGCCGATAGGGCTTCGGGCTAAAATCGGTTACACTGGGAAAGCATGTCGCGACTGGATTTTCTTCGCCAAAAGGAACCCCGCACTCGTTGGATGGCGAGCCTCTTTGCGCTTTGCGTTTTAGCTTCGTTGCCTTCTCCAGCCCACGCCATGCGGTCCGTGCTGACCACGGCCCTGTTGGGCCTGTGGGTGAGCGTGGGGCTGCTTGCCTGGAGCGCTTGGTTTAGGCCTGCGTACGCGCCCCTGGCGTGGTTCTCGGCGCTTTTTCTGGCCTTCATGGCGGCCCAATTGGGGGCCGGTGGTTTTCCGTTGTTTTTGCTGTTGTGCTGGGGGCTCTGGCTGCGCTTGCGTCGCAGCCGCGACGTAAAAAGCTCACAAATTATCTTCGCGCTCCTTACGAGTTTGGTGTGCGCTGGATCGGTGCATGCGGCCACCAAATCAAAAGCTAATAAAACTAAGGCGGCGGCCAAACCATCGACCGGCAAACCGAGTTCCGGATTGGCGGAGCCAGAGCCCACCGTGAGCGATGTGAATGTGCCGAAGTACCTAACGGGCTACCAACTCAACGACCTTGCGTCTTGCGGAGCGGCCAACCAGATTCCTTGGCGCTTCCGACCGGATCGGCGCAAAACACGCTTGTTGCTGCGCGATCATCTGCGTTTGAACACCGAAACTCACTTCGAAACTTGGGAAATTCACCAGGTAATGGATGGCCAGGGTTATGTGACCTACGTGTTCAGCAAAATTCAAAACGGTCGGCGTGTGGAGTCGATTCTAATTAAGGACAATGTCTACAATCGCATTGTCGAAACCAATGGCAAGCCCAAGGTTGTGGAAGTTCAGGATCTTCGCACGCTCATCAATCGATCCGTCGTGGCGTTCGTGCACGCCGATGGTAGCACAGTGAACTTTGCTCCCGGACTCGCGGGCCAATCCATTTTGACCATTGAACTTCGGCAGGCGGTGGGACGTCCATTGGCACCCCTCTATATTCGCGGTTCATACTGTGAACGGGCCCAAGCTGAATCTAATGCTCCGGACTCCGAAGCAACTCCGCCCGCGTCGGGCACGAAGACGGGAACCTAATTATGAGCAGTAAAATTTCGAAGCCCGAAAACGTGCCGTGCGTGCATTGGAATGAATGCAGTGGGTGTCCCCTCATTCGTTTTGATTACAAAGATCAGCTACGCCACAAACGTGACAAAGTCTTGGCCGCGTTCGTGCAGGCCGGCTTTGAAAAAGAAAAACTAACCTCCATTCTCAAGCCCACCAAAGCTTCACCCAAAACGCTTGGTTATCGCAACAAAGCAAAATGGATTCTACAGCCCGACAGCAAGGGTCGATTGAAAATGGGCATTTATGAATCGGGCACTCACAACGTGATTGATATTCCCCACTGCGCAGTGCACGCGCCGGTTATCAATGAGGTGTCCGCCTTCATCAAGGAAGAGCTAACGAAACACGGCGTTTACTGTTCGCCGGATATCGACCTCAAACGACCCAAAGCGCAGCTCCGCTACGTGATTGTGCGCTATTCCTTTCGCGAGAAAAAATGGCTGGCCGTGTTCGTAACGAGCGCCGGAAAAATCGCCCATCTCGACGAAGTGCTGGCCGCCATTACGGCCAAATATGGCGATCGTGTTTCCGCTCTAGTGCAAAATATTAATGCCGATTCGGGCAACGTTCTGTTGGGCGAGGCGAATCGCTACGTTCGCAAGCAAGGCGAACTCACGGAAACTCTAGGGCGCTTTCGCGTGCCAATCGGGCCACTATCTTTTTTGCAGGTTAATCCCTTTCAGGCTTCGTATCTCTACAAACGCGTGCGCGAGTTAATTGGGAATGGTCCCTTCGAAGCCGGGTTGGATCTTTACAGTGGAGTGGGTTTGTTTGCTTTGCATCTGGCTTCCACCACGAAGCGAATTCTAGCCGTGGAAGAAGTCGGCCCCGCGGCTCTCGAGGCCATGACGGCCGCCCGGAGAAATCGGGCCAAGAACGTGCTGCAGCTTTGCAGCGATGCCCTCGAGGGCGTGCAAACTTTTCATGGTGAATGGGGCTCGCCCGACTGGGTGGTGCTTAATCCTCCGCGCAAAGGTTGTGATGAAGCCGTGTTGAAATTAGTGGCCAGTAAACCGCCACGAAAAATTGCCTACATTTCCTGTAATCCCGTCTCGCTTGCGCGGGACATTGCCCTTCTTCAATCGGAACATCCCGAATTTGTGCTCAAGACCGTTGAGCCCGTGGACATGTTCCCCCAGACGGAGCACGTGGAATGCATCGCTTTGCTCGAAAACAAGAGCTACTCACGCTCTACCTCGACAGCCTCCGGCAAGAGCCCCTCACCCAAGAAGAAGCTGCACTGAGTCCGGATCCCGAATCCGAAGCTGTGGTGGGACTGCTCGTGGCCGAACGCCCGCAAGGTGGATTGGATTTTTTGCTTTCCTTACGATCAGGTTTCCTGGGCCACCATGCGGGGGAAGTGTGTTTGCCCGGAGGTCGTCGGGAATTATCGGATGGTGGACGTCTTGCGACGTTGAGTCGGGAATTTGAAGAAGAGGTGGGTCTGAGTGCCGCGGATCTGGAGTGGTTGCCTCAACCTTGGGCAGTGTTGACTTCTCGACACGGTGTCAAAGTTTTGCCGCATTTGGGATTCTTGCGTTCGGGGACCGCGCGCACTTTGCGAGTGAGCGCCGCGGAAGTTCAGGCCGCAGAGTGGCTGCCGCTGGAACAACTCTTTACGGCCTCCCTCTGGCATCCGCGTGCGATCGTCCGAAGGCAGGCGAACTCGCGCGGCGAGCATCCGTGGATAAGCATGGAATTTTGGCAGGGCTGGAATTATGTAACGTGGGGCCTAACGGCGCGAATGCTCGCCGAATTTGTCCGACGTATTTCTGGACGCCCGCGCTTGGACTCTCCCTCCGGCGGACACTATGATCTTAGCTAGGCATGAAAATTGAAATACTAAAGGGAGAGGGACTTTCGAAAACCTACGGCAAGCGCACTGTCGTTTCGAATGTCTCGGTTTCCCTCCAACAAGGCTCCGTCGTCGGATTACTGGGGCCTAACGGTGCGGGAAAGACCACCGTGTTCTACATGATGGTTGGGCTGGTGTTTCCCGGTGTGGGCCGTATTTTTGTGGGGGATCGGGAAGTCACTTCACTTTCGCTTCACGAACGTGCGCGTTTGGGAATTGGTTATCTGCCGCAGGAGCCGAGCCTGTTCCGGAAGCTGAGCGTGCGCGACAACGTGGTGATGGCGCTTGAATCCAAGGGGTTCGACGATGCCGAAATTAGTGATCGCGCGCAGTCGCTCCTCAAGCGTTTTGGATTGGAAAAAGTAGCAACGAGCCCGGCCTCGGCCCTGTCGGGTGGCGAGCGTCGGCGATGCGAAATTGCGCGCTGCTTGGCCATCGAGCCGCGCTTCGTGTTGCTCGATGAGCCCTTTGCGGGCATTGATCCCATTGCCGTGGGCGAAATTCAGGGTCTCATTCAGGAATTAAAGGCCAACGGCATTGGCGTGCTAATCACGGACCACAATGTGCGAGAAACTCTGGGCGCCTGCGACACGGGTTACCTTATGCGCGACGGCGAAATCTTTTTCACCGGGACGCCGCAAGAGATCACGGACAACCCTGAGGCGCGAAAATTCTATTTGGGCGATCAATTCCGTTTGAGCTGAGCACTGAGTTGGGGGGAAACATGAGGGAGGCGACATGGGTCTAAAACAACAGATGAAGATGGGTCTGGGCATGACCATGACCCCGCAGCTGCAGCAGGCCATCAAGATTCTGCAGATGTCCGTGATGGAGCTGCAACAAGAAGTCACGCAGGCGCTCGTCGAAAATCCTGTTCTGGAAGAAGATTTTGAGGAGGCCGGAGCCCCCGAAGAAATTCCCGAACTCAAGAGTGAAATTGATAGCGACGAACGTGTTGCGGACCAGAAGGCGCTCGATGAGAGCCCCACCGAAGACCCCGACATTCAAAGTTTCATGGATGCTAGCCAAGTGGGCGGTTCTTACTTGTCTACGCGAAACATGAACTCGGACGAAATTCCTACCTTCGACCAAATTCTTTCGCGGCCTACCACGCTCGCTGACCATTTGCTCTGGCAGTTGCGCATGTCGGTGCAGGACGAGCGCTCGCTTGAAATCGGTGAAGACATCATCGGGAACCTCAACGAAGACGGATACCTTATGGTCCTCGTCGACGAAATCGCCGAGCGCGCCAAAGTCGATCGCTCGGAAGTTGAGGCGGTGCTTTACCGCATTCAGCGTTTTGATCCGCCGGGCGTCGGTGCGCGTGATTTGCAGGAGTGTTTGCTCATTCAGGCGGAAATTCTCGAAGAAGATGACGAAATCGAAATCATCATCGAAAAGCACATGGCCGAACTCGAAACCAAAAACTACCCCGCGATTGCTCGCGCAGTGGGAATTCCATTGGATCGGGTCGTGGAACTCTGCCGAGTTATTCACGGGATGGAGCCAAAGCCGGGCCGCGGTTACGTTACCTCCGAGGCCCAGTACATTACGCCCGATATTTACGTACTCAAGGTTGGCGAAGAGTACATGATCGTGCTGAACGAAGATGGAATTCCGCGTTTAAAAATTTCCAAGGACTACCAAACGCAAGTTTCCGAAGGCGAAGTGAAGGGCGAAGCGAAGGCTTACCTGAAGGACAAGCTCAAGGGAGCCTTCTGGCTCATTAAGAGCATTCTGCAGCGGCAGCGCACCATTTATCGGGTGACGGAAGCGGTCGTGCGTCGACAACGTGATTTCTTTGATCGCGGCCCCCATTATTTGAAACCCATGGTTTTGCGGGACATCGCCGATGAACTAGGGCTGCATGAATCGACAATTTCGCGGGTAACCACCAACAAGTACATGCACACGCCGCACGGCATCTACGAGTTAAAATATTTCTTTAACTCGGGAATCAGTCGGGGCGATGGCGGCGACGACATTGCGAGCGAGTCGGTGAAGCAGAAAATCAAGGAGTTGGTTGATGCAGAAGACACGAAGAATCCGTTGAGCGATCAACAGCTCGCGTCATTACTGGCCGAAGCCAAAATCCAAATTGCTAGGCGTACGGTAGCCAAGTATCGTGAACAGCTAGGGATCTTGCCCTCGAATAAGCGCAAGAAGTATTTCTAAGTACTCAATCAAGGAGACCTTTATGAATCAGGCAGCGCAATTACAAATGCAGCACGTTTTCAAAGGAATGGACTCGAGTGAGGCCGTGAAAGACTATTCGACCAAGAAGGCCGGAAAAATTGTTAAGCACACTCACAATCACGTCGTGAACTGTCACTTCGTTTTCCAGGTGGAAAAAGATGAACACGTCGCGCAGTGCCACATTGTCTCTGGTGACCTCGATGCTCGCGCCGAATCCCGTGCGGAAAACATGTACGCGGCCATCGACGAAGTCACTGACAAGTTGGTGCAGCAGGCCCGTAAGTTCAACGAAAAGCATCACAGTCACTCTGGTAAGCCTCACCACAATAATTCCTGAGATTGCACGTGAGCTCGAAGTCTTTTCTGTTCAGCTCGGAGTCGGTGACGGAAGGACATCCGGATAAAGTGGCGGATCGCGTTAGCGACGCCGTGCTGGATGCCTACCTGGCGCAGGACTCCGAATCCCTAGTGGCTTGCGAGACTCTCGTCTCCACGGGACTCGTAGTGCTGGCCGGTGAGATTTCCACGCGTGGTCGCGAGGCCATCGATTTTCAGCGCATCGTGCGCGCTGCCATTCGCGACATCGGCTACGTGCATGCGGGCGAGGGTTTCGATGCCGATTCCTGCGCCGTGCTGAGCTCGCTCCACGAGCAGAGTCGCGATATTCGGCAGGGAGTCGAGCGGGGGCACGAAATAGGTGCGGGCGATCAGGGCATGATGTTTGGTTATGCCTGCAACGAAACCCCGACACTTATGCCCATGCCCATTGCTCTGTCGCACGCCATCACGGCCAAGTTGGCTCACCTGCGCAAGGGTGGCGAGTTGCCCTGGCTGCGGCCCGATGGAAAAGCGCAAGTAACCGTGGAGTACCGCGACGGTAAGCCGCATCGGGTGCACACTGTAGTGGTTTCTACGCAGCACGAAGAAAAAATTTCGCAGGAAGAAATTTCGGCGGCCGTAAAGGAGCGCGTGCTCAAGGCCGTTCTCCCAGAAGAACTTCTGCGCGGCGAGGTTAAATTACACGTCAATCCCACCGGACGTTTCGTGACGGGGGGGCCGCACGGCGATTCCGGTTTGACCGGCCGTAAAATTATTGTCGACACCTACGGCGGCTTTGCGCCGCATGGCGGAGGCGCCTTCAGCGGCAAAGACCCCACGAAAGTGGATCGGTCCGCCGCGTACATGGCGCGCTACGTAGCAAAGAACGTGGTGGCGGCAGGTCTCGCGGAGCGCTTGCAGGTGCAAGTGGCCTACGCTATTGGCGTGGCCGAGCCCGTGAGCGTTTATGTGGAAGATTTTGGGACCGCCCGTGTCGACTTAGTTCGATTGGAGAAGGTGATTCGCGATCTTTTCCCCTTGAAGCCCGCCGATTTGATTCGCCATTTGAATCTGCGTCGGCCTATTTACGCTAAGACCTCGGCCTACGGGCATTTTGGACGCGAACTCCCCGAGTTTGCGTGGGAAAAGACCGATAAAGTAGCCGAGCTGCAAAAATTATTTAAGTAGGGAGTTCTCTGAGCATGAGTCACGTTAAAGATGCCAATCTGGCCGATAAAGGTCGTAACCGCGTAGAGTGGGCCATGATCGATATGCCCGTGCTGCGGGACATTCGGGCGCGTTTTCTCAAGGAGAAGCCGCTCAAGGGCATTAAGATTGGCGCCTGCTTGCACGTGACCACCGAAACGGCCGGGCTCATGCTGACCCTGCGCGATGGTGGTGCCGAAGTTACTCTTTGCGCTTCGAACCCGCTCTCTACCCAAGACGATGTCGCGGCTTACTTGGTTACGGAGAAAATCAGCACTTTCGCCATTAAGGGTGAAGATAACAAAACTTATTACTCGCACATCCGGGCCGTGCTCGACTCCGCGCCGCAAATGACCATGGACGATGGCGCGGACCTCGTGAATGAGCTGCATACAAACTACAAGCAATTGTTGCCGAACGTTTTTGCGGGCACCGAAGAAACCACCACCGGTGTGGTGCGACTGCGCGCGATGGCGAAGGACAAGGTACTTAAGTATCCCATTCTCGCGGTGAACGATTCCGACACCAAGCATTTCTTCGACAACCGTTACGGAACGGGCCAGAGCACACTCGATGGCATTCTGCGCGCAACGAACCGCCTTCTGGCGGGTTCTTGCTTCGTGGTGCTTGGCTACGGTTGGTGCGGCAAGGGCCTCGCTATGCGTGCGCGTGGCATGGGCGCCCGCGTGATTGTGACCGAAGTGGATCCCCTCCGGGGACTCGAGGCCATCATGGATGGTTTCGATGTTATGCCCATGGCTAAGGCTGCGTCCCAGGGCGACATGTTCTGCACGGTGACGGGCAACTTGGCCGTTATTCGGGGCGAACATATGGACCAAATGAAAGACGGCGCCATCGTTTGCAACTCGGGTCACTTTAATAACGAGATCGAAGTGGAAGCCCTCGCGGCCAAATCTAAATCCCGTCGCGTGGTGCGCGATTACGTTGAAGAGTTCGTG
>JAFEAR010000102.1 GCA_018266335.1 Bdellovibrionales bacterium | reverse complement strand
CCGCCGCCGAAATCTGTTGGATCATCGATCCGCGGTGGGCGTGCCTGCTGCAGGACAATCCGGCGGTCGATCGAATCATTCCCTTTGATCGCCGGCGGATGGACTCGATTCGCCACACCCTTCGCGAGCTACGTTCGCAAACTTTTGACACCTCCTTTGACTTTCAAGGGCTAATCAAGTCGGCTGTCCTGCCATTTCTGGCTAAGGGCTGCCGCAACCGTTGGGGATTTCATCGCTCCGTGCTTCGCGAACCTGCGGCAGCGATGTTTTATGCGGGCCCAGGTTTTCGGCCCAGCTCCCTACACGTGGTCGATCGCTCAATTGAGATGATTCGCGCCGCTGGCGCCCACACCGTCGACCTGCAATCCCCGGTTCCCGAAGGTCAGGCGGAAGGAACCCTGCCCGACGAACCTTTTATCCTCGCCGCGCCATTCGCCGGATGGGCATCGAAGCAATGGCCCCTCGAATATTATTCCGAATTGGCTCGTCTCCTTTCCCCCGTCAAACTTGTGCTGAACGTCGCGCCTTCGCAGATTGAGCAGCTAAAAGAGTTCTCCGCTTTTGAGCGTCACAGCTCAAGTCTGGGCGGACTGATCCACGCAACGAGGCGCGCCGCTGGTGTTGTCGGACTGGACAGCGGTCCGACCCACTTGGCGGCCGCCCTGGCAAAGCCTGGCGTCGCGATTTTCGGTCCAACTGATCCTGCTCGAAATGGCCCCTATGGAGGCTCGCTCCGGGTTCTGCGTCAGCCAAAGGCGGAGACGACCTATAAGCGTGGCAACGAGATCGCATCGAGCATGCGGGCGATCCGTCCCGAAATGGTTTACGAACAACTAAGAGAGTGTTGTTTGAAGACGCTATGACACATGAGATTGATATCACCTACTGCACTGGCTGCCGTTGGATGTTGCGTGCGGCCTGGGTCGCTCAGGAACTGCTTTCGACTTTTGAAGCCGATTTGACAAAGGTATCCCTGTGCCCCGGTTCGGGAGGCGTTTTCGAAGTGCGGCTAGATGGTGTGTTGCTCTGGTCCAGAAAGCAAGAGGGCCGGTTCCCAGAAATGAAGGAACTCAAGCAACGAGTGCGTGATCAGATCGATCCGGAGCGCGACCTTGGCCACGTCGACCGGACAGCGAACAGGTCGTCCGAGTAGTCTACTTTTCCGTGTACGGTTCGATCTTCTGCGCCTTGATCTGGAACGAGACGTCACCGAACGGGCTCTTGAAGTCCTTAATTTCGAGCTTGCCGATCACCCACACGGGATCCCAGAAGCTGACCTTGGTCTTTTTTCCATCGCCCATCGTGACGTGAACGATCTGATTCGGAGGTGGAGGCGGAGTATGAATGCAAGCGCCAACATACGGCACGAGCAGAAATTCCACTACCTTGTCCTCGTCGTCCTCGAGCGGGACCATGAAACCGGGCACCTTAACGCTGGTGCCATCCATCTTCTTCAGGTTCGGAGTGATCTTTCCGGTGCGGTAGTTCAGTTCCCGCATCGTTGCCCACTCCAACTTGGAGACGGCTTCCTCCGCGTACAGTCCAATAGCGGCAACCGCGCCAAGCAGCCATGCGGCAATCGAAAGTCCCTTGCGAAGATTCAAGTTCACGCGCTCCTATCACCATCTTACTGCAACGGCTACCCGTCTCTTAGAAGGGCAATGCGTCCTCCAGTTCCGCGATTTCCGTCTCTTGCTGTGGTGTCAGCCTTCGATTGATGTAGATGTTCTCGTAGCCATTCTTGGTTACTTTCGAGATCGCCAACGTCGCGCCGACAAGCTCCGCGATTCGGTACGGCAGGCTCGAAAACGGAGTGAGTTCCAGTCCGCAAACCAGCATCTCCTTCCGAACCCATTCGAGCGTCGCGTCCGTGATAACCCGGTTCTTGAACAGCAGCCTGTTGTCGAACTGGCCGCCGGAAACGCGCAGCCACCACTTCAGCATGGGCTGGCCGGAATTCTTTGCGGCGGTCAGGTCCAATCGTTCCACGACAACCCGATACTTCCCATCGGGTAGCGATAGCGCGCCAGGGTTACCCGGCAGCTTCGGTGGCATATCGATGTTCGGCGGATGCGCGTACTGACTGTCGAATCTGGTCAGGTCCGTATATTGCATTTTTCCAACCTCCTGCCTATGTATCGTTCGCATTTGTGGCGAACAACAGGAGAAAACGTGAAAATCCCGCATCAGCGACATTCGTCTCCACTCACTGGGGTGAGAGAATTAGGGAGTTTCCGCTGATTATGCCCGCGTCAGAGAAATCCCTGCTTGTGAACCTTGTCGGACATGCGGCCGGCTTGGTGATTTTCGGGCTTTTTCTATTCCTGTTTCTGCGCGATCGGACCGGGACGCGCTTGCGTGGTAGCTGGCTGACGATCGTCGCCGCAACGCTCGCAATGCTGTGGAACGGGGGATCGCTGGCGGGCCTACTCTTTCCCTCACGCGCGGGGCTTCTGGAGGCCATTAGTTTTTCCGCCGTCAGTGTCCTTCCGGCGGTATTGCTTCACATCTCACTGGGGCATAGCCTCCCGCTGATTCGCGTGTGCGGCTATATCCTCAGCGCTTGCGCTGTCGCATTGCACGTCAGTGAACTATGGATCCCCAACGCCAGCATCCATGCTACCGGGCTCCTCTTGATCACCGCAGGGTTCGGCGTCCTGACGCTGCTTGCGACGGTGGCCGCATTTCGGGCGCGGAACCAAGGCTGGTCGAGGCTGGTCGCGTCGATGTCGCTGGTTTTGTTCGCGTCGTCCTTTTCGCATTTTGGACCTTCGCACGAAGGGCACGCTTGGGCGAACGAACTTTTCTTTCACCACGCCGGGTTACCGCTCGCCATTTTTGTATTACTCCAGGACTACCGGTTCCTCTTTGTCGACGCCTTTCTGCGGTTTGTCGCGGGCGCCGCGGCGGCGGTGATTTTTGCGACAGCGGCAGTGCGTATCACCGGGGGCGTCGCCCCCAAAGACGCCCTACATCGCGGACTCGACCTAGGCATATTCACCGCGCTTCTCATCGCCTTTGCGATGTTTCATGAGTGGCTGCAAAACTGGTTGACGCATGTCGTTTTTCGACGGCCGGACGCTGCCGCCGCGCAGCGGAAGCTCCACGATGAAGGTCCAGAAGACGCGCCGCAATACCTCGAATGGGCCGTCAGACAAATCGCCGGCTTTCTGCATGCGGAACAGGCCGAAGTGCGCGGCAGTCTGGACGGTTGTGGGAATCCTTTGCCGCACCCGGTTTCCGACCACCCGCTCGGGATAGCGGAGGATCCAAGCTGGGTGGAGGCCATCGTGCCGGTGCATGGTCCGCCGGGGGCGCGTCCGGTGTTTTTGTTTGGACGACGTAGGGGCGGGCTCCGCTATCTTAGTGAAGACTATGCATTTCTTTCACAGATGGCAGGGGTTGCCGCCCAACGGCTAGGCGAGTTCCAAACCCGCGAGGTCCAGAAATTGCTGGCGGAAGCAGAGCTCAAGGCGCTGCAATCGCAAATCAATCCGCACTTCCTCTTTAACGCCCTGAACACCATCTACGGATCGATTCCACGCACGTCTCCCGAGGCTCGAAGGATGGTTCGCAACTTGTCTGACATGTTTCGATATTCTTTGCAGGAAGCGACGGCCACGGTTCCGATCGAGCGGGAAATCGAGATCGTGCGTGCTTACCTCGACATCGAACAGTTGCGGTTTCCGGAACGGCTATCGGTAGCCGTTTACGTATCACCGGATACCGCAGGTATATCCATCCCAACTTTGACGATTCAGCCGCTTGTGGAAAACGCGATCAAGCACGGGGTGGGGCTGCATCCGAACGGTGGCAAAGTGACGATCCGAACCCTGCGTACCGCCGATGACCTTGTCGTGATCGAAGTGTCAGACACCGGAAGCGGGATGGGTGCAGAAGCGGCGCCGGGAGCGGCGGTGGGACTTGCGAATGTCCGGCGCCGGATGGCGCTACATTATGGCGAACAGGCGACGGTGGAAACGCGTTTTCGCCCGGATGGAAGCGTCGTCACGATTTCTTTCCCGTGGCAGCCCAGCCATTTCCGTGGAAAAATGTTTGTAGGTGTCTCTCCAACCGCTTCTTCAAACCCAGCTCCCGGAGCTTGAACTGCACGCTCGTGGGAAGGTGCGCGACGTTTACGCTGTCGATTCGGACACGCTGCTCATCGTTACGACCGACCGCATCTCGGCTTTCGACTACATCCTGGCAACGGGAATTCCGGATAAGGGGAAGGTCCTGACGCAGATGACGTTGTTTTGGCTGGACTTTCTGAAGTCGATTACGCCAAATCATCTGTTAACGGCCAATGTTTCCGATTACCCGGCCAAGCTTCGGGTGTATGCAGACCAGCTCGAGGGACGTTCCATGCTTGTGAAGCGGGCGAAGATGGTCGACGTCGAGTGCGTGGCGCGCGGGTATATTTCGGGGTCCGGTTGGAAGGATTACAAGGCTACCGGAGCCGTTTGCGGGATTCCTCTGCCGTCCGGGATGCTCGAAAGCGGCAAGCTGCCCGAACCGATCTTTACCCCGGCGTCGAAGGCGCAGAGCGGCCACGACGAGAATATTTCGTTCGCGGCAGTGGTGGCCTCGATTGGCGAGGAGTTGGCCGGGCAATTGCGCGATCTTACGTTGAGGATTTATCAGGCCGCCTCGGAGTACGCGGCGACGAAGGGCATTATCCTGGCTGATACGAAGTTCGAATTCGGGTTCGTCGGCGATCAACTCGTCCTCGCGGATGAGGTTTTGACGCCGGATTCGTCCCGATTCTGGCCGGCGGCCACCTATTCGCCGGGTGGTGCGCAGCCATCCTACGACAAGCAGTATGTGCGCGATTACCTCGAGTCCATCCGATGGAATAAGCAACCGCCCGCTCCTGCGTTACCGGAAGAAGTCCAGAAGAAGACCTCTGAAAAATATAAAGAAGCGTACACTGCGCTAACCGGTCGAACGCTATGACCTCGTTGGACTGGGTTCTGGCAGCCGTGCTGGCCGCCTCAACGATCGCCGGGCTGATGACTGGTTTTGCCCGAGTCGTCGTTGGGTTGGCAGCCGGAATTTTCGCGGTACTGCTGGGGTTCTGGTTCTATCGCATGCCGGCGGTGTGGTTTGCGGAGTACTTCGAGTCAAAGGCGGCTGCAGCCGTGCTGGGATTCCTCGCGGTATTCCTTACCGTGATGCTTTTGGGTGGAATCCTGGGCCGATTGATGTCGGCGATCTTCAAATGGGTCGGCTTGTCATGGTTGGACCGGCTGCTCGGCGGGGCGCTTGGGTTCGCCCGCGGGTTTGTCGCGGTGGCGGGGATTGTCGCGGTGATGACTGCATTTGCGCCGACTCCGGCTCCGCAATGGATGGCGAAATCGGAAATTGTCCCTTACGCCATGGGTTTTTCGAAGGTGCTTGCGGTTGTCGCTCCTCGCGACCTGCGAGACCGTTTTGAAGACAAGTTCAAGCGCTACGCAGTGGAGAAACCGAAGTCGCTGCAGAAAGAAACGTACTGAAAGTTCATGGAATTGTTTATTTTT
>JAFEAR010000101.1 GCA_018266335.1 Bdellovibrionales bacterium | reverse complement strand
GTGCTGGCGCCATTTGGGCCGCCAAAACCATCGAATCGCATCCCACTCAAGTTCGTCTCGGTGCTATGGATATTTCGGTCACCCGCAACGCCTACGGCCGGCAAATCGATTCTTTCACTCAAAATTTAGCCGTGAAAGGACTGGAAACGGGTTTCCGCGCCGTTTTCATTCGGGCACCGGGCATTGAAAGCGTTGGCCCTCTGGTTGAAATTCTCGCGAGTCATGCGGGCCATCCGGTAATGGTGCGGCAAGATCACTGCCTGGCTTCCACATTTCACCCCGAGCTCTCGGGTGACGATCGCATTCACTCGCTGTTTTTGCGCCTTTGTGAAGATCGTATGAAGAGCTTCGCTCCGGCAAACTCCTGAAACGCTTTCTCTTTAGTCTCGCTACAAAAAAGCCCTTCGCATTCCCCGTTAAGGCGTTACAATAAGAGGAGGGATGGGCGTTATGTATTGCAAAAAATTATCCGCATGGACCACACTCTTGCTGCTCTCAGCGTGCGGAAGCTCGCTCGACGGCACGACCTCCACGGATCCTACGGCTGATGACACCAAAGCCGTTACGAACACTAGCAACGTGACCGTCGACTGGGGCACGGACGATTCTGTGGCGTCGGGCGTGGTGACTTCGAGTCTCAGCATGACGGGCTACGTGATGGATGGCACCGAAGGCAACTTCCCCACCTGCTTCGATAACAACCGCTCCTGCCGCAAGGCCGCCTCAGCCGTGCAAGATGTTATTCTCAACAATCCGGTCCTGGTGCAGGCCTTTCAGCTGAACTTCACCAAGACGGATGCCTCCGGCAACGGTGGTTCTGGTCAGTGGAGTTCGATGTCTCTAACTGCGGCCAGCGTTACGACTGCCGAAATCCGCTTCGATGGCACTACCGGTGCCCTCAAAATGAACACGGCCTATACCAAGCAGCTCGTCAGCGGAGCTACTTGCACTCTAGGATCCAGCAACACCGTCGGTTATGCCAGCACCGCGGGCAGTGAAAAGTTGCTCGTCGGCATGCGCTTCTTTGAAGAAGCCACCCAAATGCAAAGCTCTTCGAACTCCTACACCAACGCCTACATGTCGGCCGCGCGAGTTTGGCACTCGGGTATTTATCCGGTCGGCGCTGGCACGGCCTCGAGCATTTTTAACTTTAGCTTCGAGCCCGTGACAGATGCGGCCACGGCGGATTTCGGGATAAATAGCTTTACCGAGAGCAGTTCAGCCAGCACGCTTGTCTCGCCCAAGTTCGGCGTGGACTCCAGCGACGCCAGTTCCATCAGTGGGAATTACAAGAACCACGTGGTCATTGGCTTTTGCATTCAAGGTACTAAAACGGGCTCATCGAGTCGTCCGATCCTATATTTTAGTCGGGCCTACGTTCGTCGTCCGACGCTCAAAAAGCTCTAATTCCAACAGTTTGCAGGCAATTGTAGACCTTGCATTGCACAGCGAAATAGATTAAAGATCCCGGTGCGACTCGGAATCCTCCGGGGCCGCGCCGTGTCCTGTTGGCAACCTGTCACGGCCAACAGATAAACTTGCCACCCATTCAGTTTAAGCGGAGTCGAATTTGCCTACTAGCAGCCAAGCTTCGAGCACGCCCGTTCTGACGGTGCGCAAGAATTCTCTCGAGACTGATCTCATTGCTAAAATCGAACCCGTCCTCGCCAAAATGGGCTACGCCCTGCGCGACATCGAAGTTGTAGGCTCTGCCATTGTTCGCGTTGTGCTCGACTCTACCGACGAAGCAAAGCCCATTGGCATCGACGATTGCTCCGCTGCTCACGATGTTCTCAGTCCGCTCTTCGACGTCTGGGACCCGCTTCCCAGCGCTTACACCCTGGAAGTGAGCAGCCCGGGCGAAAAGCCTGCCTTGCGCACCTTCCAACATTTTCAGGCTGCCGTGGGTGGTGACATCAAGCTCGAAACTCTCGAAGCCCTTCCCGTGCCCGCTCCGGCCAAGCCGCGTCGCCGCTGGGAAGGCACTCTGGTTAGCGCGAATCCTGCTACGGGTTCCATCGTAATTAAGGACGAAATGGGCGAGCAAGAAATTGCTCTCTCGCAAATCAAAGATGCCATGTGGCTGCGCGATTGGGCGCCCAATGGTTCGGCCAAGACTCCCAACAAGAAAAAAGTGGAGAAGTGACCCATGATCAACATGAACGAACTCGAAAAAGTGATTGAGCAAGTCGGGAAAGACAAAGGCATCGACCGGAGCTTTATTATCTCCGCCCTCGAAGAAGCCATGCTCATGGTAGCCCGCCGCAAGTACGGTGCTAACCGCGAAATCGAAGCTAAATTCAACGAGGACATCGGCGAAGTCGAATTGTTCGAGTTCAAAATGGTGGTCGAAAAAGTCCACGACAAAGCGCGCGAAATCTCCATCGACGAAGCCCGCACCCTCGACTCCGAAGTGAGCCTGGGTGACAGCATCGGCATTAAACTCGATTCCACGCTCCTCACTCGCATCGCAGCTCAAACGGCGAAGCAGGTGATCGTGCAGAAGGTTCGCGATGCAGAACGCGAACTCATCTATAACGAATTCCAGCACCGCAAAGGCGAAATCATCACCGGTCTCATTCGCCGTGTGGACCGTGGCAACGTGATCGTCGACCTGGGGCGCACCGAAGGCTTTATGCCTCTGCGTGAACAAATTCCGGGCGAAGCTTACAACCCGGGCGACCGTTTGCAGGCTTACCTGATGGACGTGCAGCTTACGCCCAAGGGTCCGCGCATTATTCTCTCGCGCGCTTGCCCTGAATACCTCATGTCGCTGTTCTACAATGAAGTTCCCGAAATTCGCGAAGGCCTGGTCATTATCCGTGGCGCGGCCCGCGATCCTGGCATCCGCGCTAAAATCGCGGTCATCTCGCGTGACTCGGATGTCGATCCCATCGGCGCCTGCGTCGGCGTGCGCGGTAGCCGCGTGCAGAACATCGTGCAGGAGCTGCGCGGCGAACGTATCGACATCGTTCCCTGGGACGACGACATTTCGCGTTTCGTCTGTAACGCGCTAGCTCCGGCCGAGATCCAAAAAGTTATTATCGATGACGATAACAAAGCCATCGAAGTGGTCGTGGGCGACGCTAACCTGTCCCTCGCGATTGGCCGGAAAGGCCAAAACGTGCGCCTCGCTAGCCAATTGACCGGCTGGCGTCTCGACATCGTGTCCGAAGCCCTCATGGCGAAACGTCTGGCGAGCGCGAAATTCCAATTCGCCCTTATTCCGGGCGTCACGGACACGCTGGCTATGGCGCTGTACCAAAACGGGTTTGAAACCGTACGTGACGTAGCAGAAAGCGAAGCGGCCATGTTCGCTTCGGTCCCGGGCTTCGACGAAGCCAAGGGCGCAGAACTCATCGCTAAGGCTCGCGACTTGGTCGCCAGCGGCAAGCTGGACGAATTGATTCCGAAAGAGGAAGAGATTCTGGCTGCAGCCGCGGCAGCTAAACCGGCTGGCGATGGCAACAGTATGGAGTCCATCGAGGCTCGTTTGCGCGCCGAAGTTGCGGCTCGCGAGAAGAGTAAATAACGGAGACTTGAGCGGAAGCTCAGGATGGGTGGTCCAATGACTCAGAACATTTCGGTTTTTCAGCTGGCAAAAGAGTTTGACATCAAAGCTCTTGAGCTCATCGAAAAAATCAAACCGCTTGATCTCAAGATCAAGAACCACATGGCTGAGCTTTCGCCGGAGCAAGCGGATCAAATCCGCGCCTTCCTGAATCCGCCCAAAGCTGAAGCTCCCAAGAAAAAAACCGTCGTTCGCAGCAAGGCGAAAGAAAAAGATGCGCCCAAAGCGGACGCACCGGCTAAACCTTCGGTGGTAATTACTCGGACTCGAGCTGCGGCACCGCAGGCGGAAGCCGAGGCACCGGCTTCAACGGTTATTCGCCGGAAATCGGGAGCCGTTGACGCTCCCTCAGCCAGCGTTGAAGCACCTGAAGCTGAAGTGACTGCTGCTCCTGAAGCGGTTGCGCAAGAATTGGCTCCGGAATCGCAATTTGATGAAGCGGCTTCGCCCGAGGCTTCGGCTCCAGATGAAGCGCCGGTTCAATCGTCCATGGAGACGGCATCCGAACCCGAGGCGGCTCCGGTCGAAGAAATCGCCGCGGTCGCTCCCCCTGAAGTTAAAGAAGTGTCCGCTGCTGCTGCAACGGGAGGGGTTGTTCGCCGCACCTCGCGCTTCAGTGTTATTCGGGTTGTTTCTCCTGAACCTGCTGTGCGGGCACGTCCTCTCATCGTTGAAGAGGCGCCGGCTGGCGCTGAAAAAACTTACGGCGTACGCAAAGGCCCATCGGACAAAACGAACGTTCCCAAGACTTTCAGCGACCCTGAACTGGCGCGTACGGGCAGCACTCTGATTCGCCAGCAGGAAGACGAGGAAACCCGGAAGAAGAAGGCCGCTGCGGGTGTCCGCCGCGACGACGACCAGGTCTTCAAATCGACTGATTACCTGCGTCGCGAGCGCGTTTATCAACCTAAAAAGAAAAAACTATCTATCGGATTTGCACAAAAGAAGGCGAGTTCCACTCGGGCAGCCGACCATAAACGCGTCGTCTTTTTTGAAGATGAAATCAGCGTAGCGGACCTGGCTGACCAAATGTCGGTCAAGGTTTACGACGTCATGAAGAAGCTCCGCGGTCTGGGCGTAGAACAACCCGATGACGCAGAGGGATTCGACGATTGGTACATCGACCTGGCGACGGCGCAGCTGCTCGCAGCCGAATACCAATTCGAACTTCGCGACGAAACCTTCAGTGAGGAGGCAGCCATCGAAAGTGCAGTCGGCGGCGACTCCGCAAATCAAGAACCTCGTTCCGCGGTCGTGACCATCATGGGTCATGTGGACCACGGCAAGACTTCGCTTCTCGACATCATTCGCCGCGCTCGCGTGGTGGAAGGTGAAGCGGGCGGCATCACGCAACACATCGGCGCCTACACGGTGCGAGTGGCCGATGCTGTGAAGAATTTGAGTGCCAAGAAAGATGGCGGTGGCAGCAAAAAAGACAAAGCGGCGGCTAAGGCCAAAGCTGGCAAGGGCGCTAAAGTTGCCTCGGGCCCCGTGGCTGACTCGCTTACTTTCTTGGATACTCCGGGCCACGCGGCGTTTACCTCCATGCGCGCTCGCGGTGCCAGCGTTACCGACATTGTGATTCTCGTGGTTTCCGCTACGGATGGCGTCATGCCCCAAACGCGCGAAGCCGTGGATCATGCCAAAGCGGCCGGCGTTCCTTTGATCGTGGCCGTAAACAAAATGGATCTTCCTGACGCCAACCCCGACCGCATCCGTCAGCAATTGTCGGAGCTGGGTCTCGTGTCGGAAGAGTGGGGCGGCGACACGATCTTCGTTCCGCTCTCGGCAAAAACGGGCGATGGCGTAGACAAACTTTTGGAGATGATCCAAATCCAAGCCGAATTGCTCGAGCTTAAAGCGCGCGCAACCGGATTGGCCGAAGGTACGATCATCGAAGCTAAACTCGATAAGGGTCGGGGTCCCGTAGCCACGGTTCTCATCAAGGCAGGTCTCCTCTCGGTGGGTGACTACGTTGTAGCAGGTACCCAAACGGGCAAAGTCCGCGCTCTCATCGACGACAAGGGTGTGAACGTTAAACAAGCAGGTCCGTCGACGCCGGTCGAAATTCTCGGTCTCGGCGCAGTTCCCGAAGCGGGTGACATTCTCACTGCTATTTCTGACGAAAAAATGGCCAAGCAATTGGTCGAACACCGCATCGAGCAGAAGAAAGCCGAAGCCGGCGGTGCATCGTTGGAAGATCTCTATGCACGCATGAGCGCGAGCGATCTCAAAGAATTGCCGCTCATTATTAAAACGGACGTGAAGGGATCGGCAGAAGCCATCCAATTCGCCCTCCAGAAACTCCCCCAAAACAAAGTGCGCCTGAAGATTCTTTCGGCGGCCGTGGGTGGAATTTCCGAGAGCGATGTTCTCTTGGCTTCGGCTTCCAAAGCCGTGGTCGTGGGCTTTAACGTTCGTCCGGATTCCAAGAGCCAAAACGAAGCCGAGCGTCGGGGCGTGCAGATTAAAACCTACACGATCATTTACGACCTCATCGACGACGTCACCAAGGCTATGGAAGGCTTGCTGGCACCGACCTACAAAGAAACGGTCATGGGCCGGGCGGAAGTCCGCAACGTGTTCACGATCACCAAAGTGGGCGCCGTGGCTGGTTGCTCCGTCACCAAAGGCAAAATTCAGCGTTCGAACTCGGTACGCCTCATTCGCGACAACCGCGTGATTTACACCGGCAAGCTTTCGGGCTTGAAGCGCTTCAAAGACGACGCGCGCGAAGTGGCCGAAGGTTTCGAGTGCGGTATTTCGATCGAGAACTACAACGATATCAAAACGGGCGACGTCATCGAGGCTTTCACCACGGAAGCCATCGCGGGCTCGCTTAACGAGGGACCCGGAGCCTCCGCTTAACGCGTGGGGCTCGCCCTCCTCTGGAAAAATCGGGGTCCTGGTTCGCAGGACCTTCTGGGCAATTTCAAGCGTGAGCTAGCCTTGCCCGGAAAATCCCGTACGGGCATCGGTCATACCGGTACGCTCGACCCTTTCGCGGAAGGCCTCCTGCTAGTGGGGTTTGGCGAAGGAACCAAAATCATTTCGCCTCTCGTTGGCCTCCCCAAAACCTACGAAGCTACCCTCTTCTTGGGAGTCAGCTCCGATTCCCTTGACGACACCGGAACGCTCCAATGGCTTGGCACTCCCGAGTTAGAGGCTAAGCTGAAAGCCATTACGGAGGCCCAGCTAAGCTCCTTTCTGGCCGGGCAACTCGGCACCTTCGAACAAATTCCCCCGCAGCTCAGTGCCATTCATGTGGACGGCAAAAGAGCCCACGAGTGGGCCCGCGAGGGCGTCGTTAAAGAAATGAAGCCCCGCAGCTGTGAGTTGCTCGCTGCCGAGCACTTGGGGTGGGAAATTCAAACCCGTGAGGCGCATTCGGTAGGAGCCTGGCGCTTTCGGGTGCGCGTTAGTTCGGGCACTTACGTGCGATCCTTTGCCCGCGATTGGGGCGAGGCCCTGGTGGGCAGCCCGGGGCTCCTTTCGCGATTGGTGCGCTCGGAAATCGGCCCCTTTGGCTTTCCGGCGGGAGCTCAGGGCTTTGCGAGGCTCAATTTGAATGATTTGGCTGCTCACTTTGGCCGCCGCGAGATTAGCGATGGCCAGGCCCAGGATATCCGTAAATTCGGTCGCTGGACCCCCGTGGGACCCCTCCCTAGACCCGAACTTTTGGTGGCCCCCGGCGATCAATTAATTGCTTGGATTGAACCCTCGGCCGGGGCCCTGGGCCGGGTTTTCCTCGAAGATCCTTTGGCGTGGCCGGCCTGACTCCAGGTTGTGATTGATTATTTGGGGTCTTTTGTCTAAGGTCGCGAAACGAAAAATATTTAAGAGATTTGTTACTAAGGAGAAGAGCTCAAATGTCCATTTCGCGCGATGAAAAGAAAAAAGTGATTGCGGGCCACCGTGTTCACGAAAACGATTCCGGTTCCCCCGAAGTTCAAGTGGCGCTGTTGACCACTCGGATTAATCACCTCACCGATCACTTCAAAAAACACGTCAAAGATTTCCATTCGCGCCGTGGTCTTTTGAAACTCGTCGGTCAACGCCGCAGCTTGCTCACGTACCTGAAACGTGAAGCACCGACGCGTTACAACAAACTGATCGCTGATCTCGGACTGAGAAAGTAAGCCGCTAAGATGGCACTTAACAATCCGATCAAAGTCTCCACCGAAATCGGTGGTCGTACCCTCACGCTCGAAACTGGCCGCTTTGCTAAACAAGCGCACGGCTCGGTGATCGTGCAGTATGGCGAAACGATGGCGCTAGTAACCGCCGTCTCCAGCCACGAAGAGAAAGCCGGCATCGATTTCCTTCCTCTCACTATTGAATTCCAAGAGAAGTTCTACGCCTCCGGAAAAATCCCGGGCGGCTTCTTCAAGCGCGAAGCACGTCCCTCCGATTGGGCGACGCTCAACGCCCGCATGGTCGATCGTCCGATTCGCCCGCTGTTCCCGAAAGGCTACCGCTGCGAAACGCAAATCGTCGTCACGCTCCTCTCCTACGACGGTGAGAACGAAGTTGAAACCATCGCGGGTCTCGGTGCTTCGGCGGCCCTCATGGTTTCGGACATCGTATTCAACACGCCCATCGCTACGGTGCGTGTGGGTCGCGTGAAGGGTCAGTTCCTGATCAACCCGACCAACGAACAACTCATGGAATCGGACATCTCCGTTCTCGTTTCCGGCAGCAAAGACGCCATCATGATGGTGGAAGGCGGCGGCGACGATGTAGCGGAAGAAGATTTCCTGAACGCTATTTTCTTCGGTTTCGAGCAAATCCAAACGCTCGTAAAACTCCAAGAAGAGTTCGTTGCGAAGTGCGGCAAAGCCAAACGTACCTTCACGCCTCCCGTGAAGAACGAAACGCTGGCCGCTAAAGTTAAAGAACTCGCTCAGTCCGGCCTGAAGGCTGCTTACGAGCACCGTCAAAAGGCTCTGCGCTACGCGGAAATCGACAAGACGGAAACGACCGTCATCAATCAAATCGTTGAGCAGGCGAACCTCACGGATGCCGCTGCGATTGCTAAACTTACGGCCGAAGCTACGGGCTACTTTGAAGACGCGAAGAAGCAATTCGCTCGCGCCATCACCTTCAGCAAAGGCCACCGCATTGATGGTCGTGCTTACAACGAAATTCGTCCCATCGAGTGTGAAGCTGGTTTGCTGCCCCGTACCCACGGTTCGGCACTCTTCACCCGTGGTGAAACCCAAGCTTTGGCGACGGTCACCCTGGGCACCTCCGAAGACGAACAGCTCATCGACAGCGTGCGCGGCAAGTTCAACAAGCGCGTCATGCTGCACTACAACTTCCCTCCCTTCTGCGTGGGCGAAACTGGTCGCTTCGGTGGCAACAGCCGCCGCGAAATCGGCCACAGTGCCCTTGCAGAACGCGCCGTGGTGGCAACTGTTCCTACTTTCGAAAAATTCCCGTACACGATTCGTATCGTGTCCGAAGTTCTCGAGAGCAACGGATCGTCCTCTATGGCCTCCGTTTGCGGTGGCAGCATGGCCCTCATGGACGCAGGTGTTCCCGTGAACGCTGCGGTGGCTGGCATTGCAATGGGTCTGATGAAGGAAGGCGATAAAGTCGTCGTTCTCTCGGACATCCTGGGCGATGAAGATCACCTGGGCGACATGGACTTCAAAGTTTGCGGAACCAAAGCTGGCCTTAACGCCGTGCAAATGGACATCAAAATGAAGGGCGTTAGCCGCGACATCATGCGCACCGCTCTGTTGCAAGCGCGCGAAGGCCGTTTGCACATCTTGGCGCAAATGGAAAAAGCGATTGCCGAAAGCCGTAAGGATGTTTCGCAGTACGCTCCGCGCATTACGACCATCAAGATTTCTACGGATCGCATCAAGGACCTCATTGGTCCCGGCGGTAAGAACATCAAGGGCATCGTGGCCGCTACCGGCGTGAAGCTCGACGTGGAAGATTCGGGCAAAGTGAACATTGCATCGTCCGATCCGAAAGCCGTCACCCGCGCGATCGAAATGATTCGCGATCTGACCGAGGAACCCGAAATCGGCCGCGTTTACATGGGCACCGTGGTGCGCATTCAAGAATACGGCGCTTTCGTGGAAATTCGTCCGGGCGTGGATGGTCTTTGCCACGTATCCGAACTCGATCACAAACGCGTCCAGAACGTGCGCGACATTATCCAAGAAGGCGACCAAATCCCGGTCAAAGTCTTGGAAGTCGATCGCCAAGGTAAAATCCGCTTGAGCCGCAAGGCGGCGCTTCCGGTTCCGGGAGCTCCCGCTACGCAGCCTCAGGGCTGAGCTAGGGCAACGAATTGCCGAGCGTTACGTCATCGCACATCGGAGCCGCCACTAGGTACAGGGCGGCTCCGGGTCTTCGAGTTGTAACGGAACGTCATGCGGGCTCCTTGTCCGCGGCCGTGGGCATCTTCGTTGGCTACGGCAGTCGCAACGAACCGCTCAAATGGCATGGTGCTACGCATTTGGCGGAGCACTTGTTTTTCAAAGGCACCTCGAAACATTCGGCCGAAGAGATTTCGACCCTCGTGGAACGTCACGGCGGCGAAATCAACGCTTTCACCGATCGCGAGCTTACGGCTTTTCATGCCGTAGTTCCTGCCGATCAGACCGAAATGGCCCTCGAACTTTTGTTCGAGATGATTTTTGATTCGCTCTTTGATCCCAAAGAATTTGATCGCGAAAAGTCCGTCGTACTCCAGGAACTCCGCAGTTACGCGGATAATCCGGATGAAGAATTTGGTGATAGTTTGCTTGAAATCGGTCTGGCGAAGGATTCGCTCGGGCGCCGCATTGCGGGCTTCCCCAAGGAAGTTTCGCGCCTCACACGCAAGCAAGTGATTGAGCATATTGCCGACAACTTTCTGCGCTCGGAAATCGTGGTCTCGGTGGTTTCGCCGCTCAAGGAAGATAAGGTTAAAGAAATCATTCGCCGCATTTTGCGCAAGGCGGACACCTGGCGTTGGGGCAACATGCTCAAGCGTCGTGGTAAACGACCGGTGGTTAAATCGCCCGTGTTGCCGGCCGACATGTCCAAGCGCTCTTCGTTGCGCCGCTTTCGGGCCGATCAAATGCAATTTTCATTTATGTTTCCCGCCGTATCGCTGCGCGACCACCGCGAGGTTTATTGGTCAGCGCTCGCGAATCTGTTGGGTGGGGGCTCGAGTTCTAAGCTCTTCCGCGAAGTGCGTGAGCGCCGCGGATTGGCGTATAGCACCCACGCCCAGCTTTACACCTACTCGGACGTTGGCTTGCTCAGCGGTTATTTGGCCACGAACCCTAAGCGTTGGTTTGAAGCCGTGTCCGTAGCGGGCGAGGCTTGTCGCAGTTTAGCGGCCGGTATCGCAGAAGAAGACCTCGACTTCGTGAAGTCCATGATGGTGGGCGGCATTCTTATGAGTTACGACGGCATCAACAACCGCATGGAGTCGCTGGCTCGCCAAGAGCTTTTGCTGCGTCGCACTTACACCCTTAAGCAAGCCGTGAGGGAAGTGCAGGACATGACTAAAAAAGATATCGACCGAGTAGCCAAGGCTCTCGCCGTAACGCCTTGTTTTGCTGCCCTTGGCCCCGTCTCGCAAAAAGACCTGGGCAAGGTTGTCAAAGCCTGGAACGGCACCCTATGACTAGAGGCCATGAGTGCCTCCCCAACCATTCATCTTAAATGGAAACGTTTAAACGCCCGCGCTGAGCTGCCCAAGGCGGCTACGGTGGGAGCAGCCGGTTTTGATTTTAAAGCTGCACTGGACGCCGATCTCACCGTTAAACCCGGCGAGATCGTGGCGATTCCCACCGGCCTGGCCGTTGAAGTGCCGCATGGTTGCGAACTTCAAGTGCGGGCGCGGAGCGGGCTGGCGCTGAAACATGGCTTCTGCCTGGTGAATGGCATTGGCACAATTGACTCCGATTACCGCGGCGAAATTAAAGTGATTGCTACGGTGCTGGGACGCGAGCCACTCGTTGTTAAATCGGGCGATCGCATTGCCCAGGGCGTGGTGGCTACGGTGACCGCGGTTACGCACGAAGAGTCGCTCGAGTTGTCGGCCACCGAGCGCGGGGCGGGCGGATTCGGTTCTACAGGAGTTGCGTAAATGAGCGTGCAAAAATTGGGCGTTGTAGGCGCCGGACAAATGGGCAGTGGCATTGCGCAAGTTGCGGCGCAGGCCGGACTAAGCGTAACGGTGCTCGATACTTTTCCGGGAGCCACCGAACGGGCTTCGGCGAACATTCGCAAGAGCCTGGCCAAATTGGCCGAGAAAAAACAAATCAACGAAACGCCGGAAGCGATTTTCGATCGCATCCGTTTTGTGGCCGACATTAAATCACTCGCCGCTGCGGCCCCCGATTTGGTGGTAGAAGCCGTTTCGGAGAACTTCGAAGTGAAAGCGAAGTTGTTCAAAGAACTCGACGAGCAAATGCCGGTCGGTTGCGTGTTGGCATCGAACACTTCGTCCATTGCGATTACGCGCATTGCGGCGGTCACCAAACGTCCGGGGCAAGTGATTGGCATGCACTTCATGAATCCCGTGCCCCTCATGAAATTGGTGGAGATTATTCGTGGACTCGCTACGAGCGATGCTTGTTACGCCACGGTGAAAAGCTTGGCCGAAAAAATGGGTAAGACTACGGTGCTGTCTAAAGACATGCCCGGGTTCATCGTGAACCGTATTCTGATGCCCATGATCAACGAAGCCGTGTTTGCGTTGAACGAAGGCTTGGCCTCGCCCGCAGATATCGACACCGCCATGAAGCTGGGCACCAACCAGCCCATGGGGCCGCTGCAGCTGGCCGATTTTATCGGGCTGGATACTTGCCTCGCTATCATGGAAGTCCTGCACGAAGGACTCGGCGACAGCAAATACCGTCCGGCACCACTGCTGCGCCAATATGTGCAAGCGGGCTGGGTCGGTAAAAAATCGAAGCGTGGTTTTTACACTTACGAATAAGGATTTTTATTTATGACCGCTGCGCCCGTGCTCAAAATTGAAAAGGTAACGATTGAATCGGGCGAAGTGGAAGTTTGGACGCTCAATCGGCCCGACGTTCTGAATGCGCTGAATTCCGATTTGCTGAAGGCCATCGATGAGGCAGGTAAGGATCTACAGAAGCGGCTGGCCAGCAATCCTTTGGCCGTGCGGGCACTCGTACTAAAGGGAGCCGGAACCAAGGCTTTCGTCGCCGGAGCCGACATTGCCGAGATGAAAAATTTTGGCAGCGCGGAGGCGCAAAAGTTTTCGCGCCTCGGGCAGCACGCCTTTGGCCGGCTCGAGTTGCTCCCTATTCCTACGATCGCCGCGATTAACGGTTTTGCATTGGGCGGGGGCTTGGAGCTGGCGATGGGCTGCGACGTGCTGGTGGCCACTTCGCACTCTGAATTTGGTCAGCCGGAAGCTTACCTGGGATTGCTGCCGGGCTTTGGCGCCACGGCGCGCTTTGTGGATCGGCTGGGTATGAACAAAGCGCTCGAGCTTTTGTATTCTGGCCGCCGAATCAAAGCCCCCGAAGCTATGGCCTTGGGGCTTATCCAAAAGGTAGTCGACGAAGGCACCACCACGGGCGAAGAGGCGGCCCTCAAAATGGGGCTCGAAATGGCCCGCGATCTAACACTGAAATCTGGTCCTCTGGCGCTGGCTGCTATCAAGCGGGTCTGCCGCACGCGCCGCACGCCGGAGTTCGAGGCCGTGTGCGAGGCTGAAGCCAAGGCCTTCGGCGAGATCTTTGAGACTGCCGATAAAAAAGAAGGTGTCGCGGCTTTTCTGGAAAAGAGAAAGCCCGCCTTCCAGGGGCGCTAATCAAAAAATTCGGTTAACCTGGTCCTATATGGCATCAGGTTATCCCCTTATTTGGTCCGACGCTTTTTTTACTCCCGATCACACGGCGCTTGCCGAAGCGGCCCGCGAATTTGCGAACCGCGAAATTCGTCCCGCCGCCGCCCGCATCGACGAAAAGCATGAGTTCCCCAAGGAAATCATTCAGCAGATGGGAGCCATGGGCTTTCTGGGCATGATGGTGGATCCCGAATTCGGTGGGGCAGGCCTGGACACAATGAGCTACGTGGCCGTCATGGAGGAGATTGCCGTGGCTTGCGCATCGACTTCCGTAATCATGTCCGTGAACAACAGTCTGGCCTGTGCGCCCATCGCCAACTTTGGCACCCTTGCTCAGAAGCAGGAGTTTTTGGCTCCCCTGGCACGTGGCGAGAAACTGGGCTGTTACTGCCTTTCCGAGCCCGGGAGTGGTTCCGACGCTTCGGCCATGAAGACGCGGGCCGTTAAAAAGGGCGACAAATGGGTGCTGAACGGGGTTAAGAACTTTATTACGAACGGCCGCGAAGCCGAAATTGCGATTGTCTACGCCATTGTGGATCCCACAGCGAAACACAAAGGAATTGCGGCGTTTATCGTGGAGTCTTCGCGTAAGGGTTACTCGGTCGCCAAGACGGAAAATAAGCTGGGCATTAACGGTTCCAGCACGGCCCAGATTGTTCTGGAAAATGTGGAAGTTCCCGCCGCGAATATGTTGGGCGCCGAAAACGAAGGATTCAAAATCGCCATGCACACTCTGGACGGCGGGCGGATTGGCATTGCCTGTCAGGCTGTGGGGATTGCCCGTGCTTGTGTGGAAGAAGCCCTTAAGTACTCACTGGAGCGCGAGTCCTTTGGCCGTCCTATTGCCGAACTCGGCGCCATCCAGATTCACTTGGCCGACATGGCTATGAAGACGGACGCGGCGCGCTTGCTCATGCGTGCAGCCGCCCATAAAAAAGACCTGGGCCTTCCGCACTCGCGCCCAGCCGCACAGGCAAAACTCTTTGCCTCGGAGACCTGTATGGAAGTCGCCACGCGCGGCATTCAAGTCCTGGGCGGATACGGCTACATCAAGGAGTACGCTATGGAGCGCCACTTCCGCGATGCCAAGATCACCGAGATCTACGAAGGCACCAGTGAAATTCAGCGTATTGTGATTGCGCGTAATTTGGTGAAGGAAGCCGGCGGCTGAATTTACCGAGTGAGCGTCAAAGAACCGTTACGCTCACGTCAATGTGACGCGAGCTAGCCGTACCGGCCGTGGCCGACTAAGATAATTTAAGATCTACTAACTCAAGGAGTCGAAAGCGATATGGCGACAGCTGCGTGCATGTTCAGAAGTTCCATCGGACGAAAGTACTTGATGGGATTAACTGGACTCGGATGGATTGGTTTTGTGCTGATGCACATGTTGGGCAACATGCTCATTCTGGTGAGCCCGGAGGCCTACAATAAGTACGGCCACGCCATCGTTTCTAATCCGCTTTTGCCCGCCGCGGAAATTGGCTTGGTGGTTATGCTGTTGGTTCATGTGGTCACGGCGATTTCGCTGACCATCGATAACAAGCGCGCTCGTCCCGAGAGCTACAAAGTGGGGCCGAGCTCTGCGAAGGCGGCCACGCTGGCTTCGCGTACGATGGCTTACTCGGGCACTCTGATTCTGGCCTTCATCATTCTGCACATCACCACCTTCAAGTACGGCACTTTCTACTCGGTCAATTACAACGGCGTAGAGATGCGCGATTTGCATCGCCTCATTGTCGAAGTGTTCCACAACCCCGGCTACGTGGCGTGGTATGTGGTGTGCTTAATTCTTTTGGGTGTGCACTTGTCGCACGGATTTTCGTCGAGCTTTCAATCGCTCGGCTTGAATCATCCCAAGTACAACGGCTGGCTTAAGTGTGGCGGTTGTGCGATTTCACTGATTATCGCGGCGGGTTTTCTTTCGCAGCCGCTCTACGTCTTTTTCCTGGCGAAGTGAGGTAAGCGATGTTGAATTTAGATTCTAAAGTCCCCAGTGGTTCGATGGAACAAAAGTGGACCGAGCACAAGTTCCACTCCAAACTCGTTAACCCCTCGAACCGTCGTAAGCACTCCGTTATCGTGGTCGGCACGGGCCTGGCGGGCGCATCGGCGTCGGCTTCGCTGGCCGAGCTTGGTTACAAAGTGAAGACCTTCTGCATTCAAGATTCTCCGCGCCGCGCACACTCCATTGCCGCGCAGGGGGGAATCAACGCTGCCAAAAACTATCCGAACGACGGAGATTCCATTCACCGCTTGTTCTACGACACCGTAAAGGGCGGCGACTACCGCGCCCGCGAAGCCAACGTGCATCGCTTGGCCGAGATCTCGGTGAACATCATTGACCAGTGCGTGGCGCAGGGTGTGCCCTTCGCGCGCGATTACGGCGGCCTGCTGGCTAACCGCTCCTTCGGCGGCGCGCAAGTGTCGCGCACCTTCTACGCTAAGGGACAGACCGGTCAGCAGCTTTTGCTGGGTGCCTACCAGGCCCTCATGCGGATGGTGGAACAAAAGCGCGTGGAGATGTACGCCCGTCGCGAAATGGTGGACCTCGTTCTCGTCAACGGCCAGGCCCGCGGCGTGATCATGCGCAACCTCATTACGGGCGAGCTCGAAACCTACGCGGCCGATGCCGTGATTCTGGCGACGGGTGGCTACGGCAACGTATTTTATCTGTCTACGAACGCTAAGGGCTCGAACACGAGCGCTATCTGGCGCGCGTACAAGAAGGGCGCTGCTTTCGGTAACCCGTGCTTTACGCAAATTCACCCCACCTGCATTCCCGTGTCGGGCGATTACCAATCCAAACTTACGCTCATGTCCGAGTCGCTCCGCAACGACGGCCGCGTGTGGGTGCCGAAGAAAAAAGGCGACACTCGCTCGCCGGAACAGATTCCCGAAGGCGAACGCGATTACTACTTGGAGCGCAAATATCCGAGCTTCGGTAACCTCGTGCCCCGCGATATCGCTTCGCGCGCCGCAAAGAACGTTTGCGACGAAGGCCTGGGCGTGGGCACCTCTAAACTTGCCGTTTACTTGGATTTCCAAGAAGCCTTTAAGCGCGATGGCGAAAAAGTTGTCGAGGCACGCTACGAAAACTTGTTCCAGATGTACGAAAAAATTACGGGCGACAGTCCGTTCAAAGTGCCCATGCGCATTTATCCCGCGGTGCACTACACGATGGGTGGTTTGTGGGTGGATTACAACCTGATGTCCACCATTCCCGGATTGCACGTGCTGGGCGAAGCGAACTTCTCTGATCACGGCGCGAACCGCCTGGGCGCCTCGGCCCTCATGCAGGGCCTTGCGGATGGCTACTTTGTGATTCCGTACACGCTGGCACACTACTTTGCCTCGACGAGCATGGAGAAGGTTGACACCACGCACGCCGCCTTCAAACAGGCGCTCTTTGATGCGCAAACGGCTACTACTAAATTCCTCAATATTAAGGGCAAGCAAACGGTAGACGAACTCCACCGTAAGCTCGGCAAAATCATGTGGGACGACTGCGGCATGGCCCGCACGGAGAAGAGTCTGAAGAACGCACTCACACAAATTCCCAAGCTCCGTCAGGAGTTTTGGAGCGATGTGCGCGTGTCGGGAGCACCGAATGAGGTGAATGCCGAGCTAGAAAAAGCTGGCCGCGTGGCTGACTTCATCGACTTGGCCGAACTCATGTGCCGCGACGCTTTGGCCCGCGAAGAGTCGTGCGGCGGTCACTTCCGCGAGGAATTCCAAACGCCGGAAGGTGAAGCGATGCGGAACGACGAGAAGTTCTGCCACGTCGCCGCTTGGGAATACAAGGGCGAGGGCCAAACCCCCGAGCGTCACATTGAACCGCTGAAGTTTGAGTCCGTTAAACTCACGCAGAGAAATTACAAGTAAGGAGCGTCGACCATGGCTGGATCCCAAGAGAAACACTTGACCTTGAATTTAAAGGTCTGGAGACAAAAAGACGCCCAGACTCCGGGCAAACTCGTGGACTACAAGCTCACGAACATCAGCACGGAAATGTCGTTCCTAGAAATGTTCGACGTTCTGAACCAGCAGCTCATCAAAGCGGGCGAAGACCCCGTGGCTTTCGATCACGACTGTCGCGAGGGCATTTGTGGCTCGTGCAACATGGTTATCAATGGTGACCCGCACGGCCCGCAGAAGGGCACCACTACCTGCCAGCTCCACATGCGGCACTTCGAGAACAACGCTACAATCGTAGTGGAACCCTTCCGGGCCAAGGCCTTTCCGATGGTCAAGGACCTCGTGGTCGACCGCTCGGGCTTCGACCGCATCATCGCGGCCGGTGGCTACGTGTCCGTCAACACGGGCAACGCGCAGGACGCGAACAATCTTTTGATTCCCAAACAGAACGCAGATCTGGCGATGGACGCGGCTGCTTGCATTGGATGTGGCGCCTGCGTTGCGGCCTGCAAGAACGCTTCGGCCATGCTCTTCGTTTCGGCCAAGGTTTCGCACCTCACGCTCTTGCCCCAGGGCAAGGTGGAAGCTGACCGCCGGGTGCTGAACATGGTTACGCAGATGGACGAAGAAGGCTTCGGAAACTGCAGTAATACCGGGGCTTGCGAGGCAACGTGCCCGAAAGAAATTAAGCTCGAAAACATCGCGCGCATGCACCGCGAGTTTGGTAAAGCTAGCCTGCGTTCGCGCGAATAAGTTGCGCCCCGCTGTTCGTTAAATAGGAAAGGTTTTCATGGAATCCACTCGTCTGGTTAATTTTGTCGTTGCGCCCGCTAAATCGAGCACCCTCGATCCCGCGGCGACCGAAATCGTTTTGACCTACAAAAAATCATTCAAAACCAGCGCTGCTCGCTGGCCCAAAGGTTCTGCGCTCGTCGCCCAGTTCGAAAAATCCGCAGACAAAGTAGCTAAGGACGATGCGCCGTGCGTGCGAGTGCGCACTTCCGAAGGCGGCCAGTCCTTGGTGCTGGGATTCGAAAAGAGTGCCTCGGCCTTCCTACTGCACTCTTTGCTGCGTAAGTATGTCGGGCAGGTCTTCGCTGATGTTCAGCAACGTACGCTCACACTTGATCTGCGCGCCCTGGATTTAACCGACGCTAAACGCTGCATGGAGGCCCTGGCCACTTTAGCCGTACTTACACCCTGGAAGCCCGAGGTTTTCGGTAAGAAGGCTAAAGAAGCCGCTCCGAAGGCTGTTGCTCTGGAGTGCAAGGTGCTCTCTAAAGTGAACGCTCGCGATGTGAAAACGATCACGCATAAAGGGATTGTTTTGGGGAACGCGATTAACCGGGTTCGTACCTTATCGGAGCTTCCGGCCAACGTGTTGCGTCCAGGCGAGTATCGCAAAAAAGTACAAAGTTTTGCCAAGGCTGAGGGCCTCAGCTGCTCTGTACTCGATATGGCAGCCCTTAAGAAAAAAGGGGCAGGCGCCTTTATTGCCGTAGTGCAAGCCGATCCTGACACTGAGAGCTGCATTGTGCACCTCACAGCCAAGCCCAAAAGCGCTAAGAAGCCCAAAAAGAAAATCGCGTTCGTAGGCAAGGGACTGTGTTTCGATACGGGTGGTTACAACGTCAAAACCGGGGACTACATGAACGGCATGCACCGGGATATGACCGGCTCAGCCGTGGCCTTTGCCTTGCTTGCTGCTGCCCGCGATTTGTTCCCTGGCTGCGAAGTGCACGCCTTCTTGGCCCTCGCGGAGAACCTTATTTCGCCGACAGCTTACAAGGCTGATGAAGTTGTAACAGCCTGCAATGGCATGTCCATTGAAGTGGTGAACACAGATGCGGAAGGTCGTATGGCGCTGAGCGATACCTTGGCCATTGCTTCTGAAATTAAACCTGATTTGATTGTAGACTTCGCAACACTGACGGGTTCGGCGGTACGCGCGCTAGACACTCGGCGCTCGGCGGTGTTTTCGAATCAGCCCAAGCTAGCTCGTTTGGCCGTAGATTGTGGCGACAGTTCAGGTGAGCGCGTGTGGAGCTTTCCGATTGGCGAGGACTACAAGGAGCCCCTTAAATCTAAGGTGGCTGATATTCTCCAGTGCAGCTTGAGCCGCAACGCTGACCAAATTTATGCGGCGACCTTCTTGTCGGAGTTTGTAGGTGAAAACATCCCTTGGGTGCACATGGATCTGTCCTCGTGCGAGAACAAGGGCGGATTGGGGCTGGTAGACACCGAAGTCACGGGATTTGGCGTGCGCTGGGCCACTGAATTCGTACAGAATTTTGCGAAATAGACCTCGTAGTCTACATGCATAATTCGAAGTTCTTTATTGGTGCGATATTTTTTGCAGAATTTCAGAATCAAGATAGGGATAATGCTGCTTGATCCAAACACGTCCGTCTTCGTCAATGGATCCAACAATGTCTTCGAGGTGTTTCTTCATACCTCTTTTAAATGTCGACATTTCCCCACTGCGCCCGTCTTTAAAATAAGGGGTGGAGGTAACAGAAGAGTTCGTCACGTTTTTTTCCATCCACTCACGATTGCTCTGCAGCTTATTACGAGCAGCGGAAACTATTAGCTGTAGACGTGCATCGGAAGAAAAAACAGACTCCAGAGTTTTGAGTTCGAGGGTGGCATCTTTACCGCTTTCGAGTGTCGAAATAGCTTTGCGGAGTGAATGAATGTGCTGATTGCATTTTTCCGTGGTGCGCCGGATGGATTCTTTCATATCTTTTCCGTTTCGACTGGCGAACTCACCTCCGATTCCGAAATTTTCGAAAGCCGCTACACCCAGTCCGGCCATTTTCAAAATATCGTGAGTGTATCCTCCGCAGTTGTAAGTTGCGAAACTGTAACCCGTGTTAAAGTGTTTATCGACGCATTCCAATCGTTCAATGGCTATTGATTCCGGTTCTCCGTTGAGGATGGGAACCGGAGTGCAGTGGATCCCACCTTTAATAGAGGCATCGGACAAATCGTTCGTAGCCCTTGGGTCTTGTGTTTCGTAAACTCCGCCGTCGATATAAAGAGCGATGTGGTTAGCGGGATTAATCGCATGTGCGGCAGTCAAGCGGCGGGAAAGCCCTGAGGCAAGGTTGCTAGTGCAGAGCTGAATACGATGCGAAAGCTGGGACATGGCATAGAGGGGCGATTTAATGACGGTAATGGCGTCCGAAACTCCATCGTTTAAAGTTCCAAGTGGATTGGCTAAGCTGTCAGACGCGACATAACCGGCCTTCTCGAGGGCGGCTTCCTTGTTGTTGCTTCCGAGGGTTCCTACCAGATTCAAAGCGCACTGCCCTCCGGCTGCGGTACGTTTAGCAATCCGTCCTCCGCCCGAATAAATGAGTGGATAAAGGGCTGCTCGAAGCGGCGCCTTCGCTGCCTTGCTGAGTGTGCTTTCGCTTTGTTTGCGCCAAGATCTAGGCAATCGAGCATAGTCGATGCCCGACTCCTCAACTTGGTCTGTCGGTTCCGGGCTTTGGGATATATGGTCGTCTGAAAACGCTAGAGAAGAGGCCATTAGTCCAAGAATAAATAGAATGCGCATGAAATCCCCCCGAAAAAGTCCACTTACATTCCAGTGTGCAGATAGCTTTGCAAAAGTTCAATGCGGGCTCAGAAATTCCGTTCACTATTTTGAGACAACAAAAAACCCGAGAGGCCTTTCGGCTCCTCGGGTTTTCACGTTTTAGCCGGTTAAGGGTGGCTAAAACAAAGCACTATAAAGTGCGAGCTAATTACTTAGCTTCGCCTTCGTGGTGCTCTTCTTTGTGACCTTTTTTGTGTTTCTTTTTCTTCGCCATTTTGTCCATTTTGCTGTCCATTTTGTCAGCGTGGGGAGCAGCGGTTTCCGTTGCAGCGGGTGCAGCGGGAGCGGGCGTGGTGGTAGCAGCGTCGTTAGCGAAAGCGACGGATGCGAATGCGAGAGCAGCAACTCCAGAAAGAATTTTTTTCATGTTCTATAACTCCTAAAAGTAATTGGGGCCTGAGATTGTTCCCTATGAACAATCTCACCCGCTCATCGGATTACACACAAATTTTCTTAGCCTGTGGAGTGGGGAACGCAAAAAAAGCCCCTCGAGACGCGGTGCTTCATAAAGGAACTTTTATCTTTAATTTGGAGCCCTTTGCGTAGAGTTCCCCAAGTCCAGCGCAAAGGCTACGGCCAGACGGGCATAGATGGCGGCATGATCGAAGTCGGAGCGAGAATCAATCACGTCACGGTCTGTGTGAATGTTATGATTCATTCCATCAAAACTCGCTTCGAAGGGCATGACGGCGGGATAGCCCTGAGAATGCCAGCTGGCGTGGTCACTGCAGCCATAGCCACAGGTGTCATTCATGGTCTGCGCACCTACGTAAATACGATTAAGCTCAATAAAATATTCATTTAACCAATCACTTGTGTAGTCGCGCATGAGTCCCACCATAGTCGGACCGCTACCTGGAAAAAGAGTCATATCGAGCTGCATAACGGCTACAACGTCCTGGTTGCGGTTTTTATAGTCTTCCGCAATTTCTCCCGAACCCAAGAGACCTGATTCTTCGCCGGCGTAGAAGAAGATTTCTACACTACGTTCAGGGCGAGCACTTTGGGTCAGAACGCGCACAAGTTCAAACATGTGGCCGATCCCGAAGCATTGTCGTCGGCGCCTGGCGCGGGCGAAGTCCGGCCACGCTGATTAATGGAGTCGATGTGTCCTCCTAAGACGACAATTTCCTGAGGGCGCGTGGAGCCTTCAAAATGTACGCGAATAGATTTTTGTGGGGTGCTTTGGTGGCTAATCAAGTCCACTTTGGCCCATGAGGTTTGGCTAATAACGCCCTTAATTTTATCGGCTAATGCATTAATGGCCAACATGCCTTTGGTGGCATCTTTGTTAAAACGCGTTTCGAACGAGGAAAGCCAAGTAATGGTGTCGTGAATGCGTGCTACATCTACCGTTTTGGTCGCGTCGCGAATAAAGGCGCGCTCCTGAATTATTGGCTTAGCGAGCGCAAAAGATTTTGCGTAGCGTGCGTTGCGTTTGGCTTGAGCTTTGAGCGTAGCCAAGCGTCTTTCGGCCTTCGAATTCGTTGAACCGGTCAAAAAGTTTTGCCCTGCGGGCACATCGGTAAGAAACTGAAAGCCACCGCATTTGCCGTGGGCGTGGCCGTCTTCCGTGAGAGCTTCTTGCTGCGCTTCGTTCACTTGAGCCAGAGAAATCCCCAGTGACGGTTCCGTTTTAAGGGCCGAAATGCCCACTCGCTCTAACGCCGAAGCGTCGGCTAAGATCAGTGCAGAACTAGTCGGTGCAGCCCAGGCGCCCACGCCCGACAAAGAAGCTAAGAAAACTGCCATTTGTTTCGAATTTTTATATCCCCACATGAGATCAGCTTATCGAGTCGCCCGAAGAAAGCCACCTTTGGGGTCGATTTTCTTCGGAATCTGTTAACAAGTGATAACGCCTTAGTGCGTCAGTCGCGTATGGAGTAAGTGGTCGAGAGCTTTCATCGCATCAATATCGGTAAAAATGCCAACTAGCTTGCCATTGTCCATAACGACGGCGCTGCCGAGTTTCTTGCTAATCATGGCTTCTACAACTTCGGACAGAGGGGTGGAGGGCGAAACGGTGTAAACATCTTCACGCGCAATGTCTGCAACCGTGGAGGTTTCGATGTGCGCCGAGGCAAATCCTCGCACAAACTTAACGTCTCGATCGCTAAGCAATCCCACCAGTCGTCCCGACTTCAGTACAGGCAAATGGCGGATGCGGTGTTCCTGCATCATTTTTTCGGCGGCATCGACCTTTTGCTCAGCGCCAATCGAATGGGGCAAGGTAGTCATGTACTTCTGAATCGAGGGAATAGATTTGGTCATAATTTAAACTCCTTTTCGTTGAACCGAGCTCAACTTAATCCTCTCCCTTTTTTATCGATATGAGCGCCATCATAAATGCACCGCGCAAACGACTTTGCGCTGCTTTATTGCGCGATAAGTTAAATTATCGCGTATTCCAACTATGCGTAATCTTGTGAACTTCTAAAATTCGTCCATAATCAACTTTATGGGGATTCGAAAAGTTTGGGGGCGCCTCAAAATACGGGTCAAAACACGAATCGCGCGCGTTTTTGGACGCAAACGCACAGCCTCCAAAAAGCCCCGAAAAAAGCTGCTCGTCGCGCCGCCCGCGGAGGAAATTCTTCCGGTTGTAGAACCGGCTTGGAATACGCTTCCAGCGCTTCCTAACGTGCGCGCCCTTGAAGCGATCGAAGAGTTTTCGGGCGTGCAACTGAGCAGCCATACTCAAAGGGCCTATAAAAAGGACCTCCAGGACTACTTTTCCTATCTAAAAACGCAAGATTTATGGGACCGGTGGAGCGAGCGGGTTACGCCCATCACCATTTCCCAGTACCGACAGCATCTGGTGAAGGTGCGGAATCTGTCGAAAGGGTCCGTTACCCGCAAGCTAGCCGTGCTGAAGAGTTTTTATAAATGGGCGCAGTCCAGAGGGTGGGTGCGCGACAACCCGGCCGAACTCGTGCGCAGTTTTCCGCAAACCCAGGAGTCCAAGACCGGCTTTTTGAACGACGCCGAGATTGATACTTTCTTGGATTACTTTGCCGAGGATCAAGAGCCGCGACTCATGCAGGCTCTTTCGCAAACCGTAGTGGAAACGCTGCTTATGCTGGGATTGCGGCGCTCCGAAGCCGCCCGCATCACAGCAGGAGACCTAGAATACGTAGACGAGCGCTGGGGGGTGAGAATCCGCGGGAAGGGCGATCGCGATCGCACGTTGCCGCTCCCCCCACGCCTGGTGCACACTTGGTCGGTTTGGTGGCGACGTCTGTCGGAGGAGGCGCCCGCAGCGGATCTCGACGCACAACCCGCGGCCTGGGCGGATTGGTGCCGGCGCAACGCCGCGCAACCGCTCTTGGTGTCATCGCGCGCTAAAACACCGGACGTAGCCATTTCCTCGTCGGAAATTGCGCGCATTGTGCGAAAATCCGCGCGCAAGGCAGGCATTGTGAACCGAGTTTCTCCCCACATGCTGCGGGCCACGGCCATCACGCATGCACTCGACCAGGGCGCCACGCATCGGGGGGTGCAGCAAATGGCAGGTTGGACTTCGCCCCTCATGATCACGCGGTACGACAAACGGCGTAAAGATCCACGCTACTCGGCCGTTTTCCATTTGAAGTATGCGCGCCTCGGCAAAGGTGACCGCGAAATGACGCCGCCTCCGCTTGCCGCTACACGGGAGGCAGACCTACACTTGTAAGTGGATATGCTGAGTAAAAGCTTTATCGAAAAACGCTTTGCCCCCTTTAAATACTCAGGATTCCGTCTCATTTTTTTCTCGCAGGGGGTTTCGCTAACGGGTTCGTGGATGCAGGAACTCGCCAAAAGCTGGATTGTTCTGAATCTAACCAAAAGTGCCACGGCGATGGGGGGCTTGCTGATGGCGGCCGCGATTCCCAATGTGATCTTTGGCGCTTTGGGCGGAGTCATTGCCGATCGCAAAGAGGCAAAAGCCATTTTGCTGTGGACGCAAATTTTGTTGTCCGTTTGTGCGTTTGCCCTGGGCATTCTCGTGAGCGGAGGGCACATCGCTTTCTGGCACCTCATCGCCTTCGCGATCATCGAGGGAACGGTGCTGGCTTTCGATATTCCCGCTATGAATACAGTGACTCCGCAGCTCGTGCCTCGGGAACATTTTCAGCAGGCCCTCGCGCTGAACTCCGTTAACTTTCATATGTCGCGCGTGATCGGTCCGAGTCTGGCAGGCTTGGTTATGGGCATGTCCGGACCGGCTTCAGTTTTTTGGGTTAACGGAGTGAGCTTTATTGGTGTGGTGTGGGCAATCTCGCGTATTGCCATGCCGAAGAAAGAGGTCACGACTCACGTACCGACTGCCAAAGAAGCCCGCGGCGAAACCTGGCGCTATATCAAATCCAAACCTGTGCTTGCAGCCATCCTGATTCAATTCGTGCTCGTTATGAGTTTGGTTTTCCCGCTCGTGTTCACGACGCTGAGACTTTACATTCAGGAGCGCTTCCATTTAGGCGCAAAAGAATTTGGATTGGTCTTTGCCGCACCGGGCGCCGGGGCACTTATTGGTAGCATGTACTTTTTCTTGGCAAGTCCCAAGAAACCCCTCGTGGTTTTGCCGTGGGGTATTGGCGGGGTTGTGCTTTCTCTCATCGCTTTGGCCGAAGCACCTACACTTACCTTCATGACGATTTCGCTGATGGCTTATTCTATTTCTATGTTTCTCACTCTGTCTGCTTTGCTGGTCACGGTGCAATTGACGATTGAGCATCACATTCGTGGCCGGATTTCGGCCCTCGTGGGCATGGCCTTCGCGTCGCTTGCGCCCATCATGGCTGGCCCCATGGGTGTAGCCACGGACGCCTTAGGCGCTCACGACCTGTTACTGGTGGTCGCCGTCGCGTTCGGCGCCCTCTCAACCTTCGTGGGACTGCGTGGCCTGCGCCACGAAATTTGGGCTCCCGCAAAGGCATGAAACGTGTTTCCGCCCGTGATTGGTTCCTGCTGAACTTGAAGATTGGCGCGCTAAGTTTTGGTGGTTCAGGACGTATTCTCATGTACCAAGACGGCGTGGTGCGAGACGCGCAATGGATGAGCGAAGAAGAATTTGCCGAGGTGTTAACGGTCAGTCAGGTGCTTCCGGGCCCAAACCTGGTGAACATGTCTTACTATCTGGGGCTAGCTCTCAGCGGTCCGTGGTCTGCGTTCTGGGGCGTGCTAGCGCTCGTTATTCCCGGGGCGCTCATGGTTGTGCTTCTCGTTTCTTTTCTGAATTTAGATAACCCGGATGTTCGATTGGTATTCCAGGGATTTTCTATGGGGAGTGCCGCGCTCTTTGGAATTTTCCTGTGGCGCTACTGGTTGGGAGTTCTTCGCATGGACGGGCCGCGCGTGCATCCGTGGCGCTTGTTGGGCCGACTCGCCATTGCCGGCGGCGCGATTGCTGCAACTTTTCAAGGCTGTCCACTGCTCTGGGTTTTGGGGGTGGGCGGACTCCTGGGGTTCTTGCTTGAACTGGGGCTCTCCTAATGCTCACGGCACAAATTTTTTGGGTTTTCTTTAAAATAAGCTTGCTCTCGTTCGGCGGCGTGTTTGCCGTGCTTTCGGAGCTGGAACGAATGGTCGTTAATGAACACGGTTGGCTCACTCACGAGCGTTTTATTCAATCCTATGTGGTGTCGCAGTTTGTTCCGGGCCCGAACATGGCCATGTGTCCACTCATCGGCTACTGGGTTGGAGGTTGGACGGGGTGGGTGGCCGGCTTCGTGGGGATCTACTCGGGCCCAGTGCTAGTGATGTCGGCTGCGTACGTGCTGTTTAGTCGTTACAAAACTCTCGCCTGGGTGTCGCACACTGAACACGGTTTGCGTGCGCTGATTTTGGGCTTGTTCATTGCTACGGCGGGCGCTTTGTGGTGGTCGCAATCGGCGGGCGTTAGCGCGGCAGCGCTTGGACATCCGCAGTATACGCATTTGCTTGCATTGGCGCTGAGCGCGGCAAGTTTGTGGGTGTACCAAAAGAAATGGGTTTCGCCGATGAACCTCATTCTAATCTTCGGCGCCGCTTGGTGGGGGCTGAACCGTGTGCTTTTTTAAGGCGCGTGTTAGTTTTAGTTAATGCTGAAAACGATGCTCTCGGCGCTCTTGTTAATCTTCGTAGTTGTCTTGGGCATTGCGGCTTCGAGACCCGACACCTTTCAAATTGCTCGTTCAACAACGATTCAGGCTTCACCCGACAAGATTTTTCTACTCCTTAGTGACTTTAAAAATTGGGCGCAGTGGTCACCCTACGAGAAAATGGACCCCCATATGAAGAAAATTTTTTCCGGTGCACCCGCCGGAAGAGGTGCCATTTACGAGTGGGAAGGTAGTCGCATGGCAGGTGCGGGGCGCACTGAAATCACGCAGGTGTCAGAGCCCGTCCAGGTGGTCATCCGCCTGGATATGTTCCGGCCTTTTCGTTGCACAAACACCGTTCTTTTCACCCTAGAAACACTCGATCGGGGGACGAAAGTAACTTGGAGCATGACGGGTCCAGTGAACCTATTCAGTAAAGTGATGAACCTTCTGATTGGCGACCGAATGGTTGGAAATGATTTTGAACAAGGCCTTGCTAGCCTAAAAATGGTGGCCGAAAAATTATAGTTTTATCGGCGCTCGATTGCGAAGTTTCCTGGCCCGACAAAGAGCAGCCCCAAGAAAACAATTCCGTCTTCAAGTGCGTGGGATGCAGCCATTAAGCCTTCGCCGCCGCCCAAATGTTTCTTAACGGCTACGGCCATAGTTAAGGCCATGAACAAACAAGCGGGGCGAAAGCAGAATCCCAAAACTAGAAACAGGCCACCAAGGCCTTCGGCGGCAGCGGCCATAAATCCCCAAAAAGTGGGAATGGAATAGACTCCGAGCTCTTGCATGGCGCCGCCTAACTTGTACCAGAGCTCAGGCCCGCCCATCAGTTTGGGCACTCCATGGAGCATAAACATAATGCCCAGCCCTAAACGGATAATAAATAAACCCAAATCTTTGTACTGCCCCAATCGGTCTAGTGCTTGCATATAACCCTCAAAGTCTCTTTAGTGATGTGCGCTCGAGTTGCTCGCCGTCAATTTGCGCAGGAACCGCCGAGCCCGTCCAGAGGGCGCTCTTGCGGGAATTTTTGTGGACCTTAAAGCTTTTCACTTCGGCATCAATGATGGCGTTAAAACCCAGCTCGGCAGCGAGGAAGGCCATGCGCATGATTGTTTCGCGGCGATCGTCGCACTCCGGAATGTTGACGCGTTTGGTGTGCCTTCTTAGTACGTGCACGTATCCTGGGTAGGCCCGGGTTAGAAAGTACACGTCCGCGGCCTTCTCCATGAGCGCGTCGTACTCGGCGCGCGCGGGAACAATTTTTTCTTCGAAACATACGGGGCAATAGTTGCCTTTCGTCAGTTCGGGCGGGGTATGACTCATAAAATCGAACGAGTTGGTATCGATGTACTCAAGGCACGACTTGCAAACATGCTTGGCGCAAATGCCACAATCGAAGGGAGCCTTCTTTCCGCCGCAGATATCGCACGGGTGCGTGTCACTCATGAGCCATTCTTAGCACGCAAGGCCGCATCGTACCAACGAAGTGCGTAGGTCGTTTCTTCCACTAAAAAACCTGTCGAGTGATAGGCCGACAGGGCGTCGGGGTCTTCGGCAAAGGTCACAAATTCACGCAAACCATAGTGGGTTTGCATGTGTGCGCAGGCCAAATACACCAGACTGCGGCACAGACCACGGCGACGGAACTCGGGATGAATCATGACTTCCTGAAAACGGCCATAGCGCGCGCCAACTCCGGCATGGTACAAACCCATTTGCCCTACGAACTCCCCCGCCAAAAATGCTCCGAACAGGTGGCCCCGCTGCGCATCGTGCAGAGCACGAAAAGCAGCGAAGCGCCGCTCGGCAAAGTCAATCTGGTCATTCCCCGGCGTCGTGGAAGTGCAAAGGTAACGGATGTGCGCTTGCGCGGCCGCCGTCCATTCCGCGGCGGTCAACAGAGGGCGAACTTCTAGGTGCGATTCGAAACGTTCTGGACGTCGCAAGTTCCGATTGATGAGCACCGTGCAACCTTCTGCCTGAAATCCATTCCGTAAAAATGTTTGGCGCTCGGTGCCGGGTGAATTCGTTGAGGGCCACGCCAAAGTTATGAACCAAGTGTTCGCACCGAAATACCGCCGATAAAGCGCGGTCCATGTTTCGTAGTCACCGGGCCCCGGCTCCCGATCGAAGAAGAGAAAATTGCCCCACATGTAGTCCGGTTGCGCAGGCGTCCGCACGACGAGGTGATCCACGCGCTCTTCAACCGAGCTAGAAGGCTGCAGCAGCATAATTTCACTTTGCCAGCCCAGGGAGAGATCTGAGATTTTCATGGCGATTGTCCTTATACTACCTTTTAAGTCCCAGCGACGCTTGTTAGACTGTGCCCCGTCATGGCAGAAAAACCACCGCTCAAAGTGGCCGTTGTTGGTCACAACCTATCCTCCGCGTTGTGGCTCCGGGCGCTGCGGGCCATGAATCTTGATTTAGAACTTTCGTGGCACCAAACGGACGATGACCGCGAAAATCCAGCCGCAGACGTTTGGGTGATAGTGCCCAATTCGGTGCGCGAACCCTTGCGCGGTTTGGTGCCGGCAATACGCGTAGATACACCATATATTTTTCTGCCCAAGTCCCGACGTATTCCGGCGATGCAGGTATTGTCGCTCCCGCAATCGACTTTTCCCGTGCACGAAGCCGTACGCAAAAAGCTACTCGCCCTCACACTCTGGAGCGATCTCACTCCACTTCTATGGAAGCAGCGAGGCGCCCACTGGGAGCCCAATACAAATTGGATGGATGAAACGCCTCGCTCATTACGAGACCCCTCCTCTGGCCCCTTTTGGCTTATCAATCGGGCTCAGGCCCTTGGCGCCATCGCCACGGAGCTAGAGCAAGGGGGCGTGCAGATTTTTCATGGCGATAGCGGAGTGCTGGGCGTCTCGTCGGGTAGCCGTTCCGAAGGACATCGCTTGGTGCACAATGCTCCCTATGGAGTCACCAATGCAGATCACATCGTCTGGACCAGCGTGCAGAAGGAAATCAAAGACGAAGAATCGCGTGGCTGGCGCAAAATCAAAGCTCGGCACCAGGCTCCTATTGGGGCTTGGATGAGTCGAGGCGCCTGGGTTGATAGCTCTGCCGTCACCGGTCTTCCGGCCATGTCAACTTGGGTGGATTCGCAGAAGACCGGCTCTTTCTATTCATCCGGCATTTTGACCTCGGGCGAATTGAAGCGTGTTCTGTGCATCGATGGCGAGGCTTTGCCTAATTCTCCATCCGGAAAAAGCTTTTTGCAGATTGACGAATTTGTCTTTGAAAATGCGCCTCTCGACCAAAAGAATATTTTGCGAGACGATTCTTTTTTAAACGAACTCTGCCCACAATTGGGTCGAGTCAAAAAAGACTACTCACATTCCGCTTGTGAGCATAACTGTATTTTTGAAAGCCCATTGGCGATTGAAGAACGACTAGCTCCGGGAGTCGAGTTCTGGTTTCGTTCTTCTATGGGCGATCCCCATGCCGCTGTACAATCTTGGCTAAAACGTAATATCCCGGCACGGCAGCGCCGTACGGTTGCGGTTCAGCCGACGACAACGAGTTCTCATCCATGAGTGCCCCCAACAAAGAATTTTTACGGGATGCGATCTTCTTGGTCGATGCGTCCTCTTACATTTTTCGGGCTTACTACGCTATTCAGCGACCGCTTACGGCTCCGGATGGTACCCCTACGCACGCCACGTACGGATTCTTACAAATGGTGCAATCTTTGGTCGAGCGCCAAGGGCTCAGTCACTGTGTGCTTGTCTGGGATCGTCCCGAGAAAGGCTTTCGGCACGAAGTCTATCCCGAATATAAAGCCAACCGCACCGCGCCTCCAGAAGATCTCGGCGTACAAATCAAGAATTCCCGCGAAGCGGCTGAACTATTGGGCCTGCCTCAAATTGATTGCGCTGGTTTTGAAGCCGATGACATTCTTGCCACCATTGTGCATCAGCATCCTAAGCGTAATTTTGTAATTGTCACGGCGGACAAGGACCTTTTGCAGTTGGTGGGGCCTCACGTATGGTGCCTGGACACCATGAAGGACAAATGGTCCAACGTAGATGAAGCCTTCGAAAAATTTGGCGTCAAGCCACACCAGATTCGCGAAGTTCAAGCGCTTTGCGGAGATAGCGTAGACAACGTGCCCGGAGTGCCCGGGGTAGGCCCCAAAACTGCAGCCGAGCTCATGCAAACCTTTGGTTCGCTCGATGTTGTTCTCCAAACAGCTGCAGACCGCATAGCTACAGGCAAAGACGTTAAAAGCTGGAAAGATAAACTCAAGGGTAAATGTCTAGAGAACGTGGCCGCTCATCGCGATGATGCGATCATGTCACTGCGATTGGTTTCGCTTAGTCATGACGTGCCCATGCCCGTTGACATCGAAGCCCTCTCGTTGCGACCCACGCGTACCGCCGAGTTCACAACCTGGTCGCACAAATTGGGCTTTGCCAAGACTACAGATCGTTTACTTGCCATGGTCAAAAACAAGGTGGCAGTGAGCACTGACCCATCGAGTGATATTCCCAGCTTTACCCCTGCGGATGAAGTCGCCGCTGCGACCGAAGATACGCCGCCCGCAGTGAAGCTAGACTTCACTACGCGTTGTCTAAAGAACTTGGAGGAATTTCGCACCCTCCTGAAGCAAAACCATGAAGCTCGGCTGGTGGCCATGGACACCGAAACCTTTGGCTTGGAAACCATGCGGCCCGGCAACTTAGTGGGACTGAGTCTTAGCTTTCGCGATGACGAAGGCATTTATATTCCGTTGCGGCACCGCGACCCCGCAGCGAATTTGCCCCTCGAGGACACACTGAACCTTTGGCATGAGTACCTTCGCACGCGGGCCCAGCAGAGCGCCGATTTTGCACTGGTCTTTCAGAACGCCAAATTTGATCTTCACGCTCTGGCCAACGATGGCTTCGAAATGCCTAGAGAAGTTCGCGTCGATGACACGATGGTCGCCAGTTTTGTACTCGATCCAGCAAGCAAGCATGGTCTCGATGCGCTCTCGGTGCAACATCTAGGTGGTTACCGGCCCATGCCCTTCGAAGAAGTGACTGCGGGGGGAGATAATTTTTCGGAAGTTGATCTCGAGCAAGGTAGTTTTTACGCAGCCGAAGATGCCGTCGTTTGCCGTCGATTGTGGACTATTCTTGCGGCACGACTCAAGGCTGAATCGCTTTGGAATGTTTACGAGGGAATCGATCGGCCCACCATCGGGATCCTCCTTGAAATGGAACGCAATGGCATTGTGCTCGATCCCTCACCTCTGAAGGAAATTTCCCGAGCCCTGCACGACGATCTTAAATCGCTGCAACATAAAGCCATCGCCTCTTTGCAGGAATCCGGCCTCGATATTTCCGAAGATTTAAATTTAAATTCGCCCAAACAGGTGGGGGTTATTCTATACGAAAAGCTAAAGCTTCCGATTCTCAAGAAGAACAAAACGGGCCCTTCAACGGATGTGTCCGTTTTAGAAGAGCTCGCTGCTCAGCATCCCTTTCCATCCATTCTGCTTGAGATTCGCGAAATTAGTAAGCTGCTGTCGACCTACGTCGATGCACTGCCGACCATGATCAACCCCGCCACCCGACGTTTGCATACCGACTTTTCGCAAACGATTGCCGCCACGGGGCGGTTGGCAAGTTCTAATCCTAATTTACAAAATATTCCGATTAAAACGGCCCGGGGGCGGTCCATTCGCACGGCCTTTCGGGCACCGCCGGGGCGACTGCTCATTGGTGTTGATTACTCGCAGATTGAATTGCGTTTACTCGCGCACGTAAGTCAAGACCCGGAACTTCTGCGCGCCTTCAAGGAAAACGCCGACGTGCATAAACGCACGGCGGCCCTTGTGTTGCACAAGGCCGAATCAGATGTGACCGAGGATGACCGTCGCATCGCGAAAACCATCAACTACGGGATTGTTTATGGACAAACTGCCTTTGGCCTCGCAAAGAGTTTGCAAATTCCTCGGCAAACCGCCCAGGAGTTTATAGACGGATACTTTCGTACTTACTCGCGCATTCGCGGTTACATGGATGCGGCCATTGCCGAAGCACGTAAAACGGGGGCTGTGCGCACTCTAACCGGCCGTCGACGCAATCTGCCCGAGATTCATTCTAAGAATGGGCCGGTTCGCCAATTCGCGGAGCGCATGGCCATTAATACTCCGCTACAGGGCCTAGCTGCGGACCTCATGAAAGTGGGCATGCGCAAAGTGTCGGAAATGATCCGCAACGATTTTCCCGACACTCTCTTGTTATTGCAGGTGCACGATGAACTTGTGCTCGAAGCCCCTGCCGAACAAGCAGAAGCCGTAAAGAATGCCGTGGTGAAAGTGTTGGAGGATCGTTATTTGCTTAGCCCCTTTGGGGTGACTGAATTTTCTGTGGCCCTAGATGCTCAAGCATCGGTGGGGCCCGATTGGGGAGCACTATGAACGAAATGCTGAAACGTTACGCTGTACCACGAAATGCGGCCATTTTGGCTGGAGTTATTTTTGGCATTTTTGTACTTTTTTTCCACCATCGCGGAATGAGTTTTTTTGATTCCTGCGAGTACTCCACGCACATTGCTGGCGAGGGGATTCCGCATGCGCCGGGGTACCCGCTCTACATCATGCTGGGCAAGTTCTTTATGCTCATCACGAATGACCCATTCTCGGCGCAAGTGATGATCTCTGTGTTTTCTGCTTGGGTCGCGGCCACATTTCTCTGGCTCTCGTTTCGTCAATCAAGTGTATGGAATCCAGGGGCCGCGGTAGCCACGATTTTGCTTTTGTTCTCTTCCTATTACATCAAGCTTTACACTCTAGTGCCGGAGGTTTTCCTCTTTAACCTGGCACTTTTTACGGCGCTTGGATGGGCAATTGCGCGTTGGTATCGTCAGCCTTCTGCCCGACGCCTATTCGGCGTTTTCTTGGTTTATGGACTAGGATTTGCGCATCACCACACGCTTGCGCTTACGTTGCCTGCCTTTGGTATCTTATTTTTCCTACAGTTGCGTAAAATCAAATGGAGCGAGTCGATCGGCTATTCTCTTTTGGGGTTTATTCTTGGATCACTGCCCATTTACTACATGTTTGCAGCCACCAATCCGCAGCCAAACTATTCCTACTATCTGGTTAATAATTTCCAGGATCTCTTATTCATGATTCTACGCAAAGGGTATGGCACATTCACCCTGACGGTGTTCCAAAACTCGGCATCGCTTTTTGATATTTATGCCTTGGTGATGGGCGGGGTAGCAAAGAGTTTCAACTTCATTGGACTCCTTGCTTTGTTGCCTGCACTTTTATTTGTTCCGAAGGTGTCCAAGCAGTTGGTTAAAAAAGACACTTGGAGACGAGAACCTCTCCTGGTGTTTTCGGTGCTTACCCTGATTTTATTCTTTGGATTTTTCGTTTCCATGACGAATATTCCGCTGACCTTCGAAAAATACAAACACGTCGTTCTGCGTTTCGTTACCATTCCCGTGCTGCTCATGTTGTATCCGATTTACTTTGGCCTATGCGCCTTTTTGCGTCGACAGGAGAACAACGCCCGCTCCCTGACCTGGAGTCTTGGCGCCGTTATCGCTCTGTCCAACGTGGTGGGTGCCCGGGAGCTGAATTTCGCTAATTTTAATTTGCTCGACCAACACATTGAAAGCGGCTTTCAAGTGGCCCTTCGCAACAGTGACTTGGCCACGGTACAGGGGGTAGATCCCAGCTATGCCAAGTGCGTGTTCTTTGTGCGACCCGATGCCTTGGTGTTTTCGGTGCGCTATTACAATGAGTTTAAGAGCGCCCGTCGTTGTTTCTTCTTTACGGTCGCTAGTTTTTCGGGGCAATTCCGTGCTCGCAATGAAGAACGCTTGCAGGCCATGGCCTTTGGCACAGAATACGGGCAGCTGTTGGCTCGTTACCAAACCGAACCCCAAGTTTTGCTCGCGGATCTGTTCAGTCGTCTCCTGACGGCAGGGTTCAAAGTGTATATGTTCTATCCTACGGACGCGATTATTTTTCAGGGCACGAACCTGCGCTTCCGTCCCGTAAACAACGTGGTGGAAGTGGTGAGCCCCAACGACAATCTTCCCTATTCGGCGATCATCGATCAGCATCGCCGCTATCTGCGCGAGGTGAACGAGTATTTGGATTCGCTGAAGGGTTTGAACATGACGTCCCTCATGCTCGACGAATCAGTTAGCTCGGGTTATCTGCGCAACCTTACGGAATACCGCAAAATTACCGAACCCACCTTTAACAAGGATCAGGAGCTACAGAGCCTGACTGCCCAAGCCCTGGATAAATACGCTGCTATTTTCGGCCGCCGTTTAGAAACTATCCGTTAGGCCCCGCATGGACGACTGGCGGGTCGTCGGGTAAAAGCGCATTTAGGTCCTCATGCCCCCATGGTGGAATCGGTAGACACAAAGGACTTAAAATCCTTGCCCGTAAGGGAGTGCCAGTTCAAGTCTGGCTGGGGGTACCATGATTATGAAAACTTACATTTTTGCCTGCGTGCACAATGCCGGACGTTCACAGATGGCAGCTCGCTTCTTTAACCACCTTGCCGGTGGGTCTAAATCTCGGGCTATTTCGGCAGGCACGAATCCGGCCCCAGCGATCAACCCGGTGGTAGCCGAGGCCATGCAGGAAATTGGATTGCCCTTTGCGCCCGATGCTCGTCCCCAGAAATTAACGGTGGAGCTTTGCCGGGGAGCCGAGAAGCTGTTTACTCTGGGATGCAAGGAGAATTGCCCTTACGTTCCAGGGCTCAAGGTGGAAGATTGGCCCTTCCCAGATCCTCAAGGTAAGAGCCTGCAAGAAATCAGACTTATTCGCGATGCCATTCGCGAACGCATCACCCAGTTTCTGCTTAGCGCTGATCGATAGCGGTCGTGATGCTGCCATCGCTCAAGCGGTATTCAATCGTATAGATCGAACCGGCCGAGATCGTCGCGGTGTGAATGATAGTGTAGGTAGAGCCCCGCAGCGCTTGCATGTCGGTAGCGGGAATAAGCGTGCTGAAGCTAGCTTGCAAAGTGTCGTGAATGAATTGATCCGTCACAATGCCACTCGAAGTTTGCCCCGTTACGTCGATCGCGGTGGCTCCGTTCTGAGTGAGCATAACACGGTTAACCGAACTAATGGTCCGGGTGTTGCCGTTCGTTTGACTAATCATGGCCCCGAATACGATGTAAGAAACAGAGCCGTTCACACTACCTGCGTAGCTACGTTTTGCCACACTAAGCGAAGAGGAGTTTGCAGCGTTGTAAGCGTTCGGATTGCTATTGGCGTTCGGCGCTGGCATCGGTGTGAGCGGAGTGCTCTTAGAATCGTCGTCGGAGCCGCCGCAGCCAGCCACTAGGCCCGCCAGGACGAGAAGCATTGAAGATCTCACAAAGCCGAATTTCATCATACGGATTCAAAATGCAAGAAGCAGGTCATCGCAGCCCCTTAGCAAATCAGGGGGTTAGTGGAGCAAAAGTGCTCGTTTTCCGAGGAAGGCCTTCAACTGTTTAAAACTCCGACACTTTTACCGATACCTCAAGTGGATGATTCTGTGGGTGAAACGCATGCTTGGGGGAGTTGGAGTGGCGGCTTGGCTTGCCCACGCCCAAAATCCCGAAGGCATGGAGGGATGCTTGCGGCGCGCCCTACCTGCACTTCTAAAAGAAGAGCGACTTGTCTCGCAGAGCGATGACACTGTGCAAAGAATGCTCACCGACGACAGCAAGGGCTATTGTGGCGCCGTCTGTAGTTACAACTTCGTGCAGGCTGTAGAAAAAGTCATAGGCCAGCGACTGGATTTTGCATCGGATTTTCACGTAGAAATGCTGCGCATGGAACAGCTTTTAGGGCGCCCGCACGATTTGGATCGGGGCCTGCGCACGTGGGAAATGGAGCATTACATTAGCTCCGTGCTCAATGGTCGAACTAGCACGCAGGCGAGTCGAAAACCCATCGAGGTCACTCGCGCGGAAGTGGGGCAACATGATTTGTCCGTTGGGATGCTTGCAGGTAAAGACCAAGCGCACATCTTGGGCATTGGCATGCTCGATGAACATGGCCAACTCATCCCGGGTGATTCACACATGATGTTAGTGGAATCCGTTAATTTAGAACGGCAAGAAATCACGCTGCGTGACCCAAATTTTTCCTGGGAACCCATCGTGGCTCGAGCCCAGCCGATCGATTTAGGCGGAGGGGTTCAGAGCTTTGAGTTAAAAATTAACAGCTCAACCTTTAAGAATGCCTACGGCGAGCAGCGAGTGGCTGCTTACGCTATGCTAACGGCTCAGCTCCCTGGCACTCAGCTCACTAAATCGCAGCAGACTATGGTGAGCATGATTCATCGCGGTCATTACAACGGCAAAACCGTAGACTTAACGCTAGAAGGCTATTTCGATGGCGGCGGCCGCCCCTCCACACAAACTTTTCGGGGACACCTGAAAGCTTCGCCTTCGAAGAGCCATATCCTCTACACATCTGCCGACGGCAAACAGTGGTTCCTCATTGATCCACAACAGCTGCGAAGCGTGAAGGAGTTAGGCGCGCCGTGAAACTCTGAGTGCGGCCCAAAGTTCCTGGTTCCGCGCCCGTTCAATGGAGTGGGGCGAAATGCGCCAATCGCGAATATCCCAGTGCTCTTCAAGGGCGTACTGCCGCAGTTCCCACTGCGTAAGTCCGTAGGGAGGTCCTCCGGGGGAGGAGCGCAAAAAGAAGAGTCCAAAGTAAATAGCTTGCGGACGCAGACAGCGCCAAGCCAATTGAATCCAGGTTCGGCGTTGCTCCGGACGAATGGCACAAAAAAAAGTGCGCTCGTAAATTCCATCCACCGTCTGCCCCAGATGCGCGCAATATTCAAACACATCGGCGCGCACAAAGTTCACCCGCGATTGGGGGTAGCGCGCACGAAATGCTTGCTCAGCATCGGGGGCAAAATCTATGGCCGTCACTTGAAAGCCCAAACTCGATAGCCACTCGGCATCGTGGCCACGCCCCGCTCCGGGCACAAGAATTTTTGCGCCCGGCTTGAACATGTCCAGCACGCGCTCACGTTCGCCCACTAGGCCGGGCGAGGGGCCGCCAAGTTCCCAGCCATCGCGCCCATCGCGATAGGCCTGCACCCAAAAATCGGGCGCCGTCACTTGCGCTGCAAATTCGTTGCTACGAAAGGCACGCTCGGGAATTTTATCGGTCGGTGCGCGATGCAAAAGCTCCGCCTGCGCTTTACGTGTGAGCATGGCCGGCAAATTTTCTTCGCCCACGTACGCATGGAAGCGATTCCATTCGTCGACTTCGAGCTGAGCAAAGGGAATCGACTCCGTGCGACCACCAGGAAAAATCCACTCTGCGTCGGTGCCCGTTACGCGGCCGATGCTTTGCGCCACCAGGGGAGCGGCAAAGGCATTCACCCAGCAAACTTCGCCCTCACAATCCGTAATGAGAGCCGTACCCGGGCCGTTCACGCGCCGCAAATTTTGGAGGAGTTGAGCGAGGAGGCCGTCGTCGTTGACGCGCAGGCCATCGAACATGGGATAGCCTTCTTCATCAATTTCTACGGCGTAGCGTGGGTTGGGGGCAGTCACGCAGCCCAATTTGCCACGGGCCCGCCCGCCCGTATAGTCTCGCCCCCTACATGGCCGGTAAAGAAATCATTAAGTCGGCGCCCCTTGCTGCCCGCATGCGTCCGCGCACGTTGGCCGAATACGTGGGCCAAGAAGAAATTCTGGGCCCCGGCCGGGTGCTGCGTCGCCTGCTCGATGAACTTTCGGCGGCCGGCCCCGATGCGGCCGCTATGCCCTCGATGCTCTTTTGGGGCCCGCCCGGCACGGGCAAGACGACATTGGCTTACCTCATTGCCCAGGCCGCCCAAGCTGAGTTTGTCAGCTTCTCTGCCGTTTCTACGGGCATCAAAGAAGCCCGCGAAGTGATCGAGGACGCTCGGCGCAGACTCCAACACGAAAACCGTCGCACCGTGTTATTTGTGGATGAGATTCATCGCTTTAATAAGGGCCAGCAGGACGCGCTTTTGCACGCCGTCGAAGAAGGAATACTTTCACTCCTTGGCGCAACTACCGAGAATCCTAGCTTCGAAGTCAATAACGCTCTCCTGAGCCGGTGCCGCGTGTTCGTTCTGCAGCCGCTCGGTGAGGCCGCGCTTTCTGAACTCATAGACCGAGCGGTGGCCGACACGGAACGGGGCCTGGGCAACATGAAGCTACGCCTGGAACCCGAAGCAAAAACTTTTTTGCTCAATTATGCCGGCGGCGATGCACGCATCACGCTGAACTCGCTTGAACTGGCGGCCCTATCGACGCCGCTGAATACAAGCACGGGAGAGCGGCTGCTCACGGCTCAGCTTGCGCAAGAAATTCTTCAAAGGAACACAGTCCTTTACGATCGAAACGGTGAGGAACACTACAACCTTATCAGTGCGCTCCATAAGGCTATTCGGCATTCCGATCCCGACGCTGCGCTTTACTATTTGGCCGTCATGATGGAAGGCGGCGAGTCGCCGCTCTTCATTGCGCGCCGGCTCGTGCGTGCCGCTTCGGAGGATGTAGGCCTGGCGGATCCTCAAGCTTTGGAGCAAGCCCTTGCAGCTAAGGAAGCCGTAGATTTTTTGGGTTACCCCGAATGCGACACGGCCTTGGCTCAAGCCACCGTGTATCTTGCAACGGCGCCCAAATCGAACTCGGTCTACACTTCACTGAAGGAGCTACGGACCGAGATTCGCCGCAACGGGCCGAAACCCGTCCCCCTCCATTACCGCAATGCGCCCACGCAACTCATGAAGGACATCGGTTACGGGCACGGCTATCTCTATGACCACGACTACCCGCAGAAGGTGAGTCCGCAAGAAGCCATGCCAGTCGGTCTCGAAGGCCGTCACTTTTACACCCCCGGCGAGCTGGGCTTTGAGAAAGAGATTCACAAAAGACTCGAGTACTTCGCCAAAATTCGTGAGAAACTACGTTCCAGGGGAGGGGACGAGTGAATCCTGCACGCTGGCTACTGTGGTCGAAAATTTTGCTCTGGGAAGGACTCATCCTAGCCGGGATTGGCTTTGGCTGGGCACTTGGAACTCGTGCGGGCCCCTCCCTTATGCCCACGTTTGTACTAGTGGGCATTGGCACTTTTGGCTTTATCGCTGGCTTGCTGCTTTGGAACCTCATTAGCCGCACCATTCAGCAGCGGTCGGCGAGCTCCAACTTTATGCCCATTGATTTGGATGAACACGAAAAGAGCATTCGGCAGTTCAACGGTAAAACGACACTCATCGATACGCCCTTTGTGCAATCGCAGCTCTACCAACTCACCCGCACACAGCGAGTGCTGAATTTGGCCACGCCCGTACTGGTGGAACACTGGGGCGGCGAAGACATTGAGGTCGTAGCGGCCCGCGAAAAGAAAAGCATGGGGCCGCGCGAAATTTTGCGCGTCGAGGCCCTCCCGGGAGCCGAGAGCATCGACATTTCGCTCGTGGGCAATACGGGCGAAGCCTTTGTGTTGGTGCACGTCCTGTATCAGAATAAATTTTGAGGTAGGATTGTAACCGTGGAACGGACCCGCGAACGCAAATTTCCCAAACTAGCTAAGGAGCCGCTGCTGACGAGTCGTCTGCGGGGCGACCGCGTGAACCGTCTGTGGGCCAAGGTGATCGACTTTGCTCTGGTGAGCCTCTGCTCGCTACCTTTTTTAGCGCTCTGGCCCAAAGTGTTGTGGGTGCTTCTGCCCCTCACGTGGACTTTTTTGGATCGCATGGGTCGCGGACAATCCCCCGGCAAATGGCTGCTGGGGCTCCACACCATTGAGGGACTGCAGGGCCGCAAGCCCAATCCTTACCAGTGCCTCATCCGCAACATTCCGTGTTTAGGACTTTCCTTGAGTTTCATTTGCTCGGGTGCTGGCGCCTGGGCACTTTTTATCGTGAGCTTTGCCCTTTGCCTGATGGAACTCTACTTTTTCTTCGCTCTCCGCAGTGGACTGCGGGTGGGCGACGTCTTCGCGAACACGCGGGTTTTCGATTACAAAGACGAACACACCCAGTTCATTGAACAGTTCCTAAAGGAATCCGACGCATCTCCCTGAAGCGGCTGGGGCGTTGCGCAATAAAATTGTCCCCCCAAACTCGCGACTTTAAATAAATCCGCTTATCTTAATGGGAACATTACGAAGCCAGCGTGGCTTCTCGAAGGAGTCTGAACAGATGAAACTTAAACAGCTTTCTCTTGCGTTTGCAGTCCCCTCCCTTTTCGTGCTGGCCCTTGCGGCTTGCAACGAAAGCGGCGCTTCGGGCGGTAAAGGCGCTCACCACATTGTGCAACCCTTGCCCGACTCCACGGTCATCGTGAAGTACAACGCGGGCACGATCACGGCTAAAGACGTGAGCGACATGATGAAAACGCAATTCTCGCGCTTCGAAGAAGAAGCCCTGGAATCCTACAAGAAGAGCGCCGAACGCGTGCTGCTGATGCGCCTTCTGTCCGACGAAGCTAAAAAGCAAGGCCTCGGATCGCCCGAAGCTCTCGTGCAAAAAGCGGTGAACGACGTCAATGTCACCCCCGCCGAAGTCGACCAATTCTTCAAAGCTAACAAACTCGACAAAGGCGTGCCCGATCCTAAGACTGGCAAAGTGCGCAAAGTTTCGAAGGACGAAGTGAAAGGCTACCTGATGGATCAAGCCCGTCAGCAGAAGCAACAAGCCTTCCTGCAGGGCATTCTTGCTTCGGCTAACGCTAGCACGGTGCTCGAAGAGCCTCGCACGAACGTGAAGTTGAACGGCAACGAGCCCTTCCTGGGCGGCGCGAATGCTAAAGTCGTAATCAACGAGTTCAGCGACTTCCAGTGCCCCTTCTGCGCTAAAGGCCGCGCCGTGGTCGAACAAATCAACAAAGCTTACGGCGACAAAGTGAAAATCGTGTTCCGTCACTTTCCCTTGGATTTCCACCCCCAAGCAATGCCTGCCGCTATTGCGTCGGTTTGCGCTCAGAAACAGGGCAAATTCTGGGAAATGCACGACAAGATGTTTGAGAACCAAAAGGATCTCAATCCCGAAGGCATCAAAAAATTTGCTAAAGACAGCGGCATCGACATGGCTAAGTTCGACACCTGCCTTGCCGACGGTAGCATCAGCGCAACCATCCGCGCTGACCAAGCCGTGGCCGAAGAAGTGGGCGTTAACTCGACCCCGACTTTCTTCGTGAACGGCAAGAAAATCAACGGCGCTATGCCGTTCGAACAATTCAAGTCGATCATCGACAGCGAACTCGCTAAAATGTAATAACCGGAAGCCTATGGCTTCCAAAGTTCAGGGTACCTTCATTGTCTTTGAAGGTGGCGAAGGTACCGGCAAAAGTACGCAGATTCGCCAGACCGAGGCGAATCTCAAGGCCCGGGGCTTCGAAGTCGTAGTGACTTGGGAGCCCGGCGGCACTGCCCTCGGCGAGCGCATCCGCTCCATTCTTCTCGATCCTAACTCTGGCCCTATGGACCCGCGCTGCGAGGCGCTGCTGTATTCGGCTGCCCGGGCAGAGCACGTAGCCAAGGTGATTCGTCCGGCCCTCGAAAAAGGCGCCGTGGTGCTTTGCGACCGCTACTGGGATGCCTCTCGCGCGTATCAGGGAGCGGGCAGGGGCCTGGGCCTGAAGCCCATCGACGATCTCAACATTTGGGCCACGGGCGGCCTGTTTCCGGACCGAGTGTACCTGTTCGATATTGACCCCGAGGCCGGCATGGAGCGGGTGAAGGCCCGTACGGCTACCGGCGCACTCGATCGCCTGGAGCAAGAATCCATGTCCTTCCACGAGAAAATCCGTCAGGCCTACCTCTTTGTGGCGCGTTCCGACCCCGCTCGCTACCGACTGATTGATTCCCGCAAGGCTATTGCCGACATTCAAAACCAAATCTCTACGGATCTCCTAGGATTGCTGGCCCAAAAAGCATGAGCACGGAGATTTCGGTGTTCGAATTGCTCCGCGCGGCCTTTGATCGCCAAGCTCTGGGACACGCCCTGCTCTTTGTTACGCCCTCTATTTCCGACGCTAAAATTGAGCGCGAGCTCACCGATTTTCGCGCTCTCCTGCTGTGCTCGGAGCGCAAAGAGGGCGAACGTGCCTGTGGGCGCTGCTCTTCCTGCCAAATCTCGGCCCAAATGAACCAGGGGGCTGCGCACCCGGACCTTTTCCACTTGGAATCGCCCGAAGGCACACCCTACAGTGTAGACGACGCCCGCCGCCTGCTGGAGCAATTCTCGCTTTCCCGCAGTCTGGCACCCAACCGGGTAGCCTGGATCAACGATGCCCACCTGCTCAGCGCTCAGGGACAATCGGCCGCAGCCAATGCCCTGCTGAAATTGCTCGAAGAGCCCCGGCCCCAGTCCTTTTTGGTTCTCATCACTTCGAAACCCGACTCCGTGCTGCCTACCATTCGGAGTCGCTGCCACCACTTTCGGCTTCCCCGGGCTGCCGAAGAAACCCTTCCGGCCTCGGACCTGGAAATTCTCGAAAAATGGCAAGCCCTAGAGCATTGGCTCAGGGCCGGCGCTCCGATTGCGCGCGGACCGGAGCTGCCCGCCGACGAAGACGCCTTTTGGAAGGACCGCGACCGCGCCCTCCAAGAAATGGAATCGCTCTGGAAAGCGCTCTGGCTGCGCCTGCGCGCCGATTGGGCCCACTGGGATCGTGAGCAGAGCCTGCGCGTCTTCGACTTCTTTAAACGCCTTGAGAGCTGTTTGGCTGCCGTTCGGGGCTACGGGAATGCCCCCCTTCAATGGCTCAGCCTGCGAAGTGATGCTAGACTCGACGCCTGATGGAAACCGTTGAAATTGTCCGGGTCAAGTTCTTGTGGCCCGCTAAAATGCACGAGTTCACGAACTCGAACAATCTAGCGCTCAAACGCCAAGACAAAGTCGTCGTCGAAACCTTTAACGGCAGCACCATGGTGGGCACCGTAAGCATTCCGCCCCGCATCCGTATGCGCCGCCCCGAAGACAAACAACTCACGGCCGTGCTTCGGTTGGCCGACGATCAGGACCTGAGTTTGTCGGCCGTGTCCGACGAATTCCGTAGTGAAATCAAACGTTACTTCGATACTCGTCTACGTTCACGTCAAGTCTCGGGAGTAAAGTTGGTGGACTGCGAAAAGGCCGATGGCGGTCGCCGACTGATTGTTTATTACAGCTCCGAGCAAAAGAAGTTCGAACCCAAAGACATGGCCGTAGAGCTAGGCCAGAAATACAAAATGCGCGTCGACATGCGCTCCGTCGGTATTCGCGATGCGGCTCGTTTGGCGGGCGGCATTGGCAAGTGCGGACTAAGCCTATGCTGCAGCACCTGGCTGCCGGACTTCGCCCAAGTCAGCATCCGCATGGCCAAGGACCAGGGGCTCTCGCTCGATCCCGAAGGCATTAGTGGTCAATGTGGCCGCTTGCTGTGCTGCTTAGGCTACGAGCACGAAAACTATTTGGAACTCGGCCGGGGCATGCCCAAGGTCGGTAAAATTGTGGTTTCGCCCCTGGGCGATGCCCGCGTAGTGAAACTCGACATTCTCAAAGGCTACGTCACCGTGCGAACGGCCGATGGCGCCTACGAAACCTTCAAAGCCAGCGACGTGAAGCGCAAGTTCGGTCCCGGGGGAGCGGGGAACGAGCGAGCCGACGAAGCCGATGAACCCGAAGAGGCAGCTTCCCACGCGGAGGACTGAGATGTTCTTCGATACGCACTGCCATTTGGCCGGTGACGAGCTCATTCCCCACGCCTCGGAATTAATTCAGCGTGGACTGGGCGCACGCGTGCAAGGCTTTGCGATCATCGCAGCGGACGAAGCCAGTTTGCGGGCCACACCCGCGCTCGTAAAAAAACTACAAGCTGAAGCCCCCCAAGCCCTGGTCGTCGGCACTTCGGGCTTGCATCCGCACGAAGCCGATTTGATTTCGGACGAACTCTGGCAGCTCGTGGTGGATCAGGGCCGCGAAGCCGTAGCCATTGGCGAAACCGGACTCGACTACTACTACGATCATTCCGATCGTCAGCGGCAGAAAGAATATTTCGACCGTCACATCGAGCTCGCGTGTCAGCTGCAAAAGCCACTCGTGATTCATTGCCGTCAGGCCGTCGAAGACATTCTCGGCATGCTCGATCGGCCGGGCATTAAGAACCACAAGAATCCGGGCATTCTTCACTGCTTCACCGAAGACGAAGCCACGGCCCGCAAACTCCTGGACTGGAATTTTTACATTTCGTTCTCGGGTATTTTAAGTTTCAAAAATGCCGAAGTGCTGCGCAAAGTTGCCGCCTTTGTGCCGCCCGACCGTTTGCTGATTGAAACCGACTCACCGTGGCTGGCGCCCATTCCCCACCGCGGCAAACGCAACGAACCCTCGTTCGTTCCCCACACCTTCGCCGCGCTCACGGCTTTGCGGCCAGAGAGCCCCGCGGAACTCGAGCGCATTCTGTGGGAAAACTCCTGCCGCGTTTTTGGATTGAAGGGACAAGCATGAGTCACCCACCGGTTACCCCCGAAGTTCCAACCGAAGCTCCCGCCACGGAAGAGAGCGCTCCTCCCGCGGAAAAGGTAAAGGTCAGCCCCCTCATTCGCCGGGTGATGGTTGTAGGCGTTTCGGGATACTTGGGCTCGGCCATTGCGCTGGGTCTCCGCGAAGAATTCGAAGTCCTCGGCAGTTACCATCAACATCCCGTGCGCATAGAAGGCGTGACGACCTTTCCGATGAACTGCATCAACGGCGGAGAAATTCTGGATCGCGTAAAACGCTACAAGCCCGACGTGGTCATTTATTGCGCAGGACTTTCGGAATCGGACAGCAATTTATCGCCGCCACTAGCCGAAAGTTTGCACTTCAAAGCGCCCACCGTGTTCTTCAAAATTCTTCCCATGTACCTGCGCTTCTTGTTGCTCACGCCGAGCGAAGTTTTGGGCGATCAGGGACTGGGGCTGGGCACACTCACTCCGCCCTTCGACGAAAAAGCTAACCCTCTAGCGCGCTCATCGCTGGCGCGCTCGCACCTCCAGGGCGAAAGCGTTACGCTTGGCCACAAACGCGCCACGTGCGTGATGCGCCACGCGGAATGCTACGGCGAATCGCTAGCGTGGAACGTTTTCTCCAAAGCAAATTACCGCCGCCCTTCGCTGCACTGGTTCGAACAAATGCAAACGAATCTGCAACGGGGACAACGCGTAGAACTGAATCCCAAAAAAACGCAGAGCTATTTATACGTAGGCGATTTAGTACGCGCCGTGCGCGCTTACCTCAACCAACCGCACGAGGACACGGCGCTATACCACATCGGTGGAAGCCAAGGCGTTTCGCAGTTTGACCTGGGTCGTTTGGCCGCCGAAGCCTTAGGCTACGATCCCGCACTCATCGTCCCCAAAGTAGGCGAAACCTCGGACTACACTCTGAACTCCCAAAAATTCCAAGAGCGATTCTCTCTCCCGCTGCAAAACCCCAAAGACGGGCTAGGGGAGCTCGCCGAACGACTGCGCACCGGCTTCACAAAGACCTGGAGTTTTTGAACTCTCTGCGTTTCAGCGTGGCCGCATAGCCTCAACACCATAAGTCGCAATCCCGCGCCGAAGGTTGCATGAATGGCAGAGAAGTTGAATGTTATCGGCCGTGGAGTCGCCGCCAAGAGCAAAGGGCTGCACGTGGTCAAATTGCAGCTGGCGCTTAGATCCGCAGGCCGCACATTTTCCGCCCGCCGCGCGCCAAACCCGATGCTTCACGGCCTTAGAAATATAACGGGTGCGTTGCTTTGCAGATTTTCGAGCGGAGAGCTCCGGCGCCTCAGGCTCCGTGCCTGCAGGATGGTCGCCAACCCCGGCGCCGGGGCGGGCTGTATTTGGTGCAGTTTTGCGGCTAACAGCAAGTTCGTCGGCGTCTCTCCGCACGCGAGCTTTGCCAAAGCGTCTTTCGTTAAGCCTCTCGGTACTTAAACGAGCCATTTCGGCCACCAGCTCTGCGAGGCTCAATTCTGCGCCCTTTGGCCCCAATAGCGCACGAACCTGCTCCAAACTTTCGCGTAGCTGTTGATCGATTAAGAAGCGTACTTCCGTGTGCTCCGTACTCACCACGCGTTCTCGCTCGCGGGGGAGAACCGAGGGTGGGGAGATCGAAAGAATAACTTTTTGTCCTTCACGGGCAGACTTATCCTCCATCTGCGCCAAGACTTCAGTCTTTTGCTCTTTGCTGAAAGCCATTTCGGGCTGTGCTCGCTTGAGGTCGCGAAAAAAGTTTTGCGCCTGACAAATGTTACTTAAGTTCAAAGTTCCGGATTCAATCTTAGGGGCAATCTCCGGAATTTCGGTCATAAGGCGCATCGCTTGAATTCGCCTGCTAGCCGCGGCCTCCGAATAACCCAGCTCGCGAACGGCGTAGTCAAAGAGCGAAGTGAAACGAAACGCGTACAGTTTGCGCCGTTCAATTTCTTGCAGGTGCTGCAAAACCTCCATCGTAACGGCGCGCTCTTTTTGCACGAGAGCTTTGGTCGTAGAGAGCAATTCTGAATCTTTCAGTGCGCGAATCGTGTTCATGCCAAAGGCTATACCATAGGTTTTTAAGAACACTTTTTTGCAACGATTCAGAGTAAAATTGCGCACACATTTAAAACGCGCAGGAGGCTCGCGGTGATGATTTCTCGAGGAAAAAAGTTATTTTTGCAAAACGAGCAAACGATCTGGGCACAGCAAGCAGCCTGGCCCGCACGAAAATGCGTCAATAAAAAAATATATCAAAACAGATTTCGAAGTTTTCGCGCAATAAGGCCGCGCTACCAAATGCCACGCGCTGGCACTCAACCCCGGCGCCGGGGCGAAGGAATGTAACATTTCTACACCGCGACACCTATGGCCACTCACATAAGAAAGCAATCTAGTTTTCCAAATGTCCCAAATAGAGTTCAGTGTCGTAGCGAAGACTCACTTGGCTATTTTTGCCGAATAATTTATTGATTCGCACCGACTCGGTCTCGGAGTTCTGAATAATTTTTTGCAAGGTTGCACCTCCGAAGCGCTGGCAGAGCTCTTCGGAGGCTTGCTCAAGCACCCCGGTGCGACTCATTGAATTCCACCTATCAAGCCCCGTGGCCTCGGCCGATCCGGCTACAACCTTTGCCGAAGGATATAGCGGAAGTGTTTCAGCAGCATAGGAACGCATTTCTTGATTCGGCTCAACGGCCCAAACCCGAGCTCCTTGCTCGGCCAACAAACGAGTAAAGATACCCGTTCCGGCTCCGATATCGGCCACCACCGCACCGGGCCCCAAACTGGCCTGTGCTTTGAGATAATCTAATAGAGCTGCGGGGTAGGATGGCCGAGCACGCGCATACTCAGCGGCGCGATCGGAAAATTTTTCAGTGCCGGACACAATTTACCGGAAGCTTTGGCGCACGAATTCAGTGGTGAAGTAGCGCACTAGATCCATCAGCTGCACGCGCTCGCCTTTGTAGCTCCAGAAGAGCTGGTCAAAGGGACCCCACGATGCTTCAACTTCAACGACGGGGGTTTGGGTGGGCGCGAAGATCTGGCCCATGTACTGGTTAAAGGCAAAAACGATGCGGCCGGCGCGACTGCCCGACACGACCAGTTTTACGTGGTTACGGTAGAGCATAAAATCTTCGTCGCTGTTTGATACGCGGTACACGTGAATGTGATGCGCGGGCGAGCGGCGAGACTCGTTAAAAACTTCGATGTGCTCGCGGAAGGTCTTTTGCAGCAGCGAGGTGAACTCGCGGGTACGCGCCCGCAGAATGTCCTGCTTCTGGTAGGAGTTCGTGTAATCGACCGTTCCACTGCGCTCCATGCGGCGCTCTTCGAGGGCCAAGTCGGCCGCCCAGGGCACGGGACCAGCCACAACATCGGTCTTGGCCTGGCCGCTCATGGCGGGGGCTTCTGCGGGAGCAGCAGAGGGCGGGGGCGCTACGGGTGCCCGCGAAATAACTTGGGATTGCGGAAGCGGCTGGGCAGCCACCATGGGCGCCGGCGCAACGGGGGCCACGCTCTGGCCTAAGTCCAAACCTGCACTGGCTTCCTGCTCCCAGCTGGACCACAAAGTATCAGCATTCATGGGGGCTTGGCCGGAATCGTTCAGGCTCCACTCGTGTTGCGCGGCCGGTGCAGAAGTAGGCTCCTGGCGAGCTTTAACCCATTGCCGGGGTGGTGCGGGCGGCGTGCTAGAGTGGGAGACGGGCGGAAGCGGAGCACCCAGGGGGTCGTTCTGACCCGGCAGGCGCTCATCAATACGGAAGTCTCGGAGATTGCCCGATCCTTGGCGAGGCTTCATAAGCCCCACTCTAAGTTGGCGCATAGCGCTAAGCAAGACAGAAATCCGACACGTTAGGTCATCGGACCGAAATTATAAAACAGGCAGGGGACCACCTCGGCCGTCCACGGAACTGCACTTTGACCCCACATTGTGAGGTGGGCGTCCTTGTCACCCCAATCACGCAAGCGTGAGAGGGATTTATGTGAGTTTTAGGCTTCTGCATCCCGACGGGAGCAGCATGCACACCGCTCACAGGTAGGACTCCCGAAATTAAAAATCATAGGACAAAATGACATTGTCCGCGATCTCGAACCAGGCAGTGATCCCTGTCCTGCCCCTGAGTATAACAGCGCGAGGCTTGCGCGAAACGAAAAAATCCTTGAAACTGGAGTCAATGGTTAAACCCACGGAATCTCCCGTAAAAATTCTTTTAGCGGATGATTCTGTCACCATGCATCGTGCCGTTGCTTTGGCGCTCAAAAAACTTCCCTGGCATTTGGTGACCTGTGATAACGGCCAGGACGCCCTGCGCCTGACGCTCGAACAAAAGCCCGACGTGGTCATTGCCGACCTCGACATGCCCGGCCTTACGGGCGCCGAGCTTTGTCACGCGATTCGCGCCAAGCCTGCGCTCGCCAGCACGAAAGTTATCTTACTTTGCGGATCCTTCGAACAAGTCGACGAAGCGCAGCTCGACAAAATTCCCGCCGATGGTCGCCTGTGGAAGCCTTTCGAGTCGCACGTGCTCACCGCGCTCATCGATGCGCTGTTAAAAACGCAGCACGCGCGCGAGGGTGCCGATCCCACGCAGGGCGCCCCGCTCGTACGCGAAAGTGCAGAACGCACCATGCCTGCCGAAAAAACGGCCGAGCCCTTAGCGATGTCGACCGATGCTTCACCCACCGGCGACATCATGCGCGCCATGACGGAAGAAACTTTCCGTCCTTCCTCAATCAAAGAACGCATCTTGCCCGAAGCGAATGAGCCGCTCTCGGCCGATAAAGTGGCCGAAAATCTTTGGAGCCCCGACATGAGCTTCGAAGAAGAGTTTCAGGATGAACCTGGCGTCTCCAGCTCTACGCGAGAGTCCGCAGCCCCCACGGCGCCGGGCGCAGCGCGCCCCGAAGATTTTGAATTTTCGGTCTTCCGCGATGGACAGCCGAGCCCCGGCAATATTGACCTCACTCCGCCCGGTGGAACGGCCGTGCCGCTCGAAATCGAAGTACCTCCACGAGAGTCCCCGGCACCTACACTTCCTCCGCACGTTCCTAATCCTCAAGCTTGGATTGACGAAATGCACGCGAATGCCGCAGCGGCGGCTGGTCCCGGCATGGACGAAGAATCCATGCGTAAGATTGTGCGCGAAGAAATCGACATTGCCTTTCGCGGTTGGATGAAAGAAGAACTCCAAAAAGTTCTCGCCCAAGTCATTTCCGACATTGACCATGCTTGAGCCCCAACGCGTAGAACTCGAATCCACGCTTAGCACTCAAGACGAAGCCCGCAATCGATTGGTGCGCGATGCTGCCCCCGGAACGAATATTTGGGTGCGCACGCACCAGCAAAGTGCTGGCCGGGGTCGGCAGGGACGGGGATGGATTTCGCATTCGGGCGATTTACTTATTTCCTGCGCTCTGCAATTACCCATCGCACTGCGCGGACGTCCACTGCTCACACTCGTGGCGGGAAACGCATTGTTTGATGCGCTCGGTGACTTGGCTCAGTTACCCCGTGGAATTTTTTTAAAGTGGCCCAATGATTTGTTTTTCGTGCGGACTAGCGGCGAGTACCAAAAGCTCGCCGGCGTGCTCGCTGAATCTGCCGGCGCTCCAGGGGCCGTGGTTGGGTGGGGCGTTAACCTGGTACGGGGCGAACGTGTCCTGGCCACTGAAAGTGCCTACCGAGCAGGAAATCTGGAAGACGTCGTGGGCCGGCGCTTGTCGGCACTCGAACTCCAAGGAGCGCTAGAAAAGCATTTCCTGTACGCGCTCAATAAGTGGGCGCAGACTCCTACCGAATTCGAAGCAGATTTTATTGCCCAGCTCCAGGCGGGTCCAATGGCGCCCCTCTGGGGGCGAACCGGAATTTTGCTACCTAGCCAAGAGGCGGTCGAAGCGATTGGTCTCGACTCTACGGGAGCTCTCCGTGTGCGCGATGCTCGCGGAAAAATTCAGAACGTGGTTTCGGGTGAATTCAAACTTAGTGGTCCGTTGACCGCTCCGTAAAAACTTTTGGTGAACACAGCGCCGGCAGAGTGACGCTCGCGCAGTATTGTCTATCCGGCCCGGCCCCTTACAATGAGAACATGGCAAAAATATTTCGCGCGACCCTTATTCTTGTGGCCAGCTCGCTCAACTTCACATTCGATGCGCAATCCAAGCCGCTGGATCGAGTTCCCCAAGCGCTCACGCCGGCCGATGTAGTCACGCACGTAACGCAGCCCGCGTTGCTCGCCGAACTCGATCGGAACTCGCAGTCGCCGCTCGCTCTGGCGAATCTTTTTGTTGGCATTCACCGGGCCAATAATTTACCGATGCCGGCCCCCGTTGCGCCCGCCACGGGCCGAGCGCACGGCAACGACTTGGCCAAATTCCAGGCCAGTTACGGAAAATTCGTTTGGCAAATGAGCGCCGACCTTAAACGTATTGTTGCCGAACTCAATACGGATTGGGAAACGGACATCACGAAAACCTACAATCCTGCCGCCGCCAAAACGGTCGCCGGAAAAATTTTGCGTAAAAATGGCGACGTCATGCGATTATTTAACGAAAAATGGCTGAGCTCTTCCTCGGGACAATTTATTTTGGCGGGCATCGCGAACCGTGTCGACCGCCGCGAGTTCGAACCGGGCACCTGCGGTGAGGTACGATTCATATACCGCCTAGGCTACGAAACCCAAATGCAGGGGCAAACCTACGCCTCGCGAATGCCCTTCACTTTGAACATGGTTTATCACTACCAAGACGACGGTCAGAACTGTCGCACGGTGGCCTCCGCGTGGAATTTATCGGCTGGTGCCGACGCCACCCCGGCCGCAGCCGCGCAGCGACTTATGAACGGCCCACTTAATTTTTCGCGACTGACCTTTCGACAAATGGAAATCAATGCGCAAATCGCCCGATTTCCTTCGGAACTGGAGAACAACGAAGGTCGGCGCTTTCCGGGCCAGGCCATCTACCTGATGCGAATTTTTGAATTGCGCAACGGCATCTTCGCTCCCGAGAAACTGGAGAACACTCCAGACGTGCAGGCCATTCTCAAGAGCCCCGAAAAGCAAAAACTGCTGCGTGATTTTCTCGCCCAAAATCTTCGCGATATCGACACGGGCGCCTACCAAATACCAGAGGCCCTGCTTGCCGATGTGGCCCTGAGCTACTCCACCCTGGGGGCCGAGCGCCTGGCTAACCAGCCCTTTGACTTGATTTTCAAATCCGACGAAGCCGATAAAATCATCAAGACGGCCAACTTCGCCGGCAAATTAAAATTTGTGGGCTCGGGTAGGGGTCTGCTGGAGCGACTCAACACCTCTACCTGTATGGGTTGTCACCAAGCATCGTCCACCGCGGGCTTTCATTTTTTGGGTAATGACCGTAGCGATTTTGGGCTGAAGCCCACTGAAGTTCAAATGGCACTCGATGGCAATCGATTGGCTCTTCCGTTCTCTCCTCATTTTTACGCCGAAATCGCGCGCCGCACGGCCTACGTGGCGGACGTCGCGAATGGACAGAGTCCAAATTTCTTCCGTCCGCACCCTTCGGCTCCCGCCGCAAGTTGGTCGGGCAACGATCAGGTATTCGCCAAGGCTCAGGCGGGCATGCCGTGTCCCCTGCCGAACGAAAATTCGCTTGCGACAACCGAGCAATGGGCCTGCCAATCCGGACTCACTTGCACCGCTCTCGTTACCAACGCCAAACAGTCCACCGGACTTGGCCAGTGCATTCCTCCGGCCGGCAATATTTATGCAGGTCTCTCGTGCCGCAAAGACGTTATTCAGGACAATACTCCAGCACTCTTTAGCCCGACCAAGGATCAATTCGCTTACAACGTTCGTTCCTTCACCGATCGCATCGAGAAGGACTCACAAATTTACAATCTGCCCGAGGGAACTCTCGACGCCCTTCACTACAACTGTCGTCCTGCCCATATTGGCGTACCGATGGGTCGCGTAACCAAAGCTTGCACGGCAGCACAACTCTCGCTGCAGGGGCTCAAGTTAGATCCCACGCCGAACGAAATGTGCGCCGTGGTGGGTGGCAAGGGTTTCGAAGAAATGGCCAAGGGCTACTTCAACAGCAAAAAATTCGCAGCCGGCATCAGCCGCGGTATGCTCGATACCTGCTCGGCAACTCGCTACTGCCGTGAAGATTATATTTGTCAGGAAATGCCGGACTTTTTGGCGGGCGATCGCTTTAAAGTGAATCCCGCCATTATTCAGGAATTCCGCCGTAAGAAGGTTGGCTTCTGCACACCAACCTATTTCGTGTACCAACTACGACTAGACGGACATCCAAATCCCAATTGATCTATTGAAGATTTCGGGGCGTCGTGGCCGCCTTAGCTTCCTGAGTTTTGGCTTTCGTCTTACGCGCGGCTTCGTCAATGAAACCCTCCGCGCTTTGTTCCGTCAGCAGAGAGTACAAATCCAACCGCCCTCCGGAAATAAGCTTGTTCTGGTATTCCGGAATTTTGTACACCGACGACACCAAACGATCGCGAATTTGCGCAGCACTCAAATGGGGTTCCTTGGCCAGTAACAAAGCCGCCGCACCCGCAACGTGCGGCGTGGCCATCGAAGTGCCGCTATACACTTGGTAGCCTTCGCCAGGAATCGTGGAGAGAATTTTTTCGCCTGGCGCCATAAGGTGCACGCTCTTTTTACCGAAGTTCGAGAAGGAGGACATTTGGTCAACGTTGTTCGATGCCGCTACCGAAACCACGTTTTCTAATTTGTAGCTGGCTGGGTAGCTGGCAACGTAGTCGTTGTTGTCGCCAATGCCATCGAAGCCGCCATTGCCGGCGGCGGCCACGAAGAGCACGCCTTTGGCGGCCGCGCGTTTGATAGCGTCTTCCAGGGCCTGCGACTTACCGCCTCCGCCCCAGCTGTTGCTTAAAATTTGCGCGCCGTTGTCTACGGCCCAATCGATGGCTTTGATGGCATTATCCAAGGAGCCCGAGCCATCCTTGTCCAAAAACTTCGCCGACATGATCGTCACTTCCCAGTTCACGCCCACCACACCTACGTCGTTATCACCCACAGCGCCAATGCTGCCTGCGCAGTGCGACCCATGGCCATTGTCGTCCATCGGATCGAGTGCGTCCGTAATCGCATTGTAGCCGTGCACGTCGGGGTCGCTCGGCTTGGTCTTGGCCCGTGTCCATACATTCGCCTTCAAATCGGGGTGAGTGTAGTCGATGCCCGTATCCACCACGCCGACAACGACTTTGCGCGAGCCCTTGCTAATCATCCACGCCTTAGCGGCGCGAATATCGGCGCCGGGAATTCCATCCCGTCCAGAATCATCCTTTTGTCCTACGTTCTGCATTTGCCACAAACTTCCGAACTGCGCATCGTTCGGCAAAGCCGTAGGAAGACTGTCGTGCGGTGGAGGATTCTTGGGAATAGGATTGCCGCCGACCGAGGTCGGGGCGCCCATTTGTGTGGTGTAAACGTAGTTCGGTTCCGCGTAAGCGATTTCGCTGAGGCTACTGAGTCGGCCGACGATCTGCGCTGCCAATTTATCGGGAGAGAGAGCACCGAACACGCTCACTGCCTGCGCCGGGTTTACCAACTTAACTAGCTGAGTGTCTCCATTCCGCGTGATGACCTTTGCAAAGCTCAGCCCCAAATCGCGCAACTGCGGAGTGAGCACCTTTTTGGAATCGGAATATTTCATTTTGATTACGAATTCGCCGTCGCGAAAACGAACGGGTAATGCCCAAGCTCCCTGCTTGCTTGCTAAACCAAGCACCGTAACACTGAACCAGCAAAAGAGTTTCTGTAGACGTCGTTGTTGCATATCTTCTCCCCCAGAACTGATTTTGACTTGGCTCAGTTTTAGATTCGAGTGGGGTCAAAACGTTGGGGCGTCGGTAGGGTGACGGACAATTTAGGCCTGGGCAGTGTCTAACTTTTAGTCAATTGAGCCTGCGGCGCAATGATATTAAATAATTGAAATTATGAACATTTTTAATCGACCCCGCAGGCAACTCCGTGTGGCACACCCCCTGCAACCTTAGGGATATCAGTTTGGTTTACGTGTGCGGGGTGGGTTCTTATTCGAGAGGAGACAAATATATGAAAGCGTCTATTCAACAAATCACTCTAAAAACTTTGGTTCTAAGCTTGGTCGTTGGCTTGCAAGCCTGCGGCGGCGGTAGCAGCGATCCTGCTCCGGTCGTTGCAACGCCGGTTCCGGCCCCGACCACCACCGTGGTTCCAACCACGAACCTGTCCGCACAGAGCGACTACGTACGCGCCGTGCTGATTCCCATGTATCAAAACTACTACGGTAACATGTACTTCTCGCAGGCCGTGACCATCAGCGGAGGCAATATTTCCGCCGCAACGGCTTACACCTGGGACCAAATCTACTCGATCATCACAACCGGTTTGTCTTCGGGTAACTGCGCGGGCGCAACGACGACTCCCAATCCGGCAACGGCCAATGGCACGCTGCCTCCCTGGGCAACTTTGAACTACGGCTGCTACAGCAACACGCTGAACACGGCTAACTACGGCACCCTGGGTGCAGTAGTACAGTTCCAAAATCAACCCCAGATCGTGACCACGGCTCAGCAACTGATTCAAGAATTGGTCATGCTGAACTACAACTTCTACCAACAGTACGGCAGCTGGTACGCTCAAACCTACTACGGCCAAGGCGGTTACCAAGTTCCCTACTGGCAAGGTTACAGCAACGGCTACCTTAACAACGGTGGCACTTACCTTGGTGGTGGCCTGAACTACAACAACGGTCAATGGAACGGCGCCTTCACCGGCTCCTTCCACTGGAACTGAACTCGATCCTGAATCTAAAGTGTGGCTGGTACCTGAGAGCGGAAGTTGAGCGAATACTGAGCGGAACCTGAAGTTGAGCGGATGCGGTTAATGCGGATGTCGAGAAGAAGCGATTGTTGCCCCGAAGCGGTGCTCTAAGTTGATGCGGAATGCGGAACGTCCTCCTGCCAAACTCTGCCCCGTAGCCCTTCCGGCTACGGGGCTTTTTTTATTTCTCCCCCCGAAGGCCTCTGCTAGGAATTGCCTCCGATGGGTCGCAAGCAAAACACCTTCGTTAGTGCAGAAGAGCGCGCCCCGCAGGATCGCAAACTCACTCGGCCCGGTGCCCTAACCATCGTCCTCCTGAATCCGCGTATACCGCAAAATACGGGCTCTATCGCCCGCCTTTGCGCCGGCACGGGATCGCGCCTGGACATCATCAATCCCTTCTTTAAAATCGACGACACGAAGCTCAAACGGGCAGGGCTAGACTACTGGCCACTCCTAGACGTGCGCGTGTTTCCCGACTTCGCCGCGTGGCGCGAGGCCAACCCCACCAAGCGCATGTGGCTCGTGGAGGTGGGGGGTACGAAGCTCTACACCGAAGCCCAGTTCGAAGCCGAAGACTGCCTGGTCTTTGGGGATGAACAAGACGGCATTGCTCCTTCGCTATTAGCCGCGCATCCGGACCAGCACCTGCGCGTGCCGCAGGACAATGTCCGGTCCTTCAATTTGGCGATGACCGCCGGCATCGTGTTATTTGAGGGCCTCCGCCAATTGAACTGGCTTGGCCTTGAGGACTAAACTCGGCGCATGAACAGCGCCCCCGTCCGAATCTTCCTCGTCCTCGCCTCCCTTGCCTTCGCCGGATGCTCGAGCTCACCCACTCAAAATGGTGCGGCCGTAAATCCCATTCCCTTGCGCGATTTCTTCCGCAACCCGGAACGTACGCGCTATCTAGTGTCGCCCGATGGGCGTTATCTATCTTTTTTGCAGTCTTGGAATAGCCGGCTGAACGTTTTCATTCAGCCCCTGTCGAGCGAGCACCTTCCGCAGGGCGAAATTCAACAAATCACTTTCGTAAAGGATCGGGATATTTCGACCTACTCGTGGAAAGGTAAAAACACGATTCTCTATTCCCGCGACTTCGGCGGCGACGAAAACTTTCACATTTTTGCGGTGAATCTGCAGGGCCAAGCACGCGACCTTACGCCTTTTCCCCACACGCGGGCACTGATGCTTGATGACCTCGAGGAATCGAGCGACTCCGACATTCTGATTCAAATGAACAAACGCAATCCCGAGCTCTTCGAAGTCTACCGCTGCGATGTCGTCACGGGCGAGATCAAACTCGTGGCGCAAAACCCGGGCAAATATACGGGCTGGGTGGTGGACCACGCCGGACACGTGCGCATTGCGATCGAGAGCGACGGGCTGCAAAGTCAAATTTACACGCGCAAGACCGATCAAGACCCTTTCCGCCGCATCCTGAAATTCGACTACACGAACGAATTCAATCCCCTCTTTTTTACTCCCGATAATCGCGAGTTCTTCGCGGCCTCCAATTTAAATCGCGAACGCACGGCCATCGTGCGCATCGATCCCGTCACGGGCAAAGAGCAAGAAGTGCTCTACGAGCATCCCGAAGTAGACGTTAGCGCGCTCGAATACTCACCGAAGCGTCGCATGGTAACCACCCTGCGCTACACCACCTGGAAAGACGAGTTTAAATTTTTCGATACGATGTCCGAATGGCGCTACAAAAAAGTGAAGGCGCAAATCCCCAACATGGAAATTTACTTCGTTGGGCACAATCGAAATGAAGACCTATTCACGGTCCTCGCCACGAACGACAAAACCCGCGGTCACTATTACCTGTACGATGAAGCTAACGACCGACTCACCTTCCTAACCGACGCCTCGCCCTGGCTGAAAGCTCCGCAATTAGCCGACATGCGCCCCATACGGTACACGGCCCGCGATGGATTGGTTATCAACGGTTACCTCACTCTGCCTAAAGGTAAGATGGAAAAGAACTTGCCGGTTATCGTGAATCCCCACGGTGGCCCCTGGGCCCGCGACGTGTGGCGATTCAACCCCGAGGTTCAATTCCTAGCGAACCGCGGCTACGCCGTGTTGCAAATGAACTACCGTGGCTCCATTGGCTACGGAAAAACTTCCTTCAAGCTAAGCTTCAAGCAATGGGGCCGAACCATGCAGGACGATATCACCGACGGAGTTAAGTGGCTCATTGCCCAAGGGATTGCCGACCCAAAACGCGTGGGCATTTACGGTGGCAGCTACGGTGGCTACGCCACGCTCGCTGGAATTGCCTTTACTCCGGAACTCTACGCCTGCGCGGTGGACTACGTAGGCGTAGCTAACTTACTCACCTTCATGAAAACCATTCCGCCGTACTGGAAACCCGAATTGGAGAAGTACCACGCTATGGTGGGCGACCCCGAAAAAGACCTGGCACTTATGCGCGCGGCTTCGCCCGTATTCCACGTGGATCGCATTCGTGCGCCGCTCTTCGTAGCCCAGGGAGCAAAAGATCCGCGCGTGAACATCAATGAATCGAACCAAATTGTAGACTCGCTCCGCAAGCGGGGCGTGAACGTGCAGTACATGGTGAAAGAAAACGAAGGACACGGGTTTCGCAACGAGGAAAACCGCTTTGACTTCTACGAAGCCATGGAAAAGTTCCTAGCGCAGCATCTGTAGGTCTTGCAGCACGTCGGCCAGAATCGCCGCGGCAAAGCGAGCGCCTTTTTCGGCGGTGGCCAGCGTAGGGTCACCCCAGGCGCCCGTAACCGAGTACACACCGCCCGTCGCCTGCGCGTTTCGAGTGAGCCCGCCTGGCCCTCGGTCTGCCCCCAGCTCCGATACGGCCCGCTCCGCATGCACCACGCTCGGGCGCAAATGCAACATGAGCGAGGTTTCCATTTCGTCGGCGTGCGTGCCCACCGACTGCCGTTCAATTTCTTTGCGCACCTGGCTGCCATGACGACGCAGATCCATGTAGGCAAAGGCGATGTCCTGCGCCGCAAACTCCAAACGAAGTTTTTCTAAACTCGCCACCGTACTAATGCCCGTGTTGAGCGCGTAAAAACGGCGAGCCCCGTGCCGAAACAACGATTGCACAATGCCGCGCAGAGTGCCCTCAAAGGCCTCGGGGGTAATAGTTACCGAGCCCGGGTATTCAGAGAAAGCCGGGTAGGGTCCGTAGTTCACCGTGGGGCAAGCTAAAATGGGCGCGCGCTCCACCAGTCGCTGCGTTAACTCCGTCGCTAAAATAGCATCGTTCCCCAGCGGAAGGTGATGGCCGTGTTCCTTAAGGCCCGCGCCGATGGGAATCACCACCACTCGCGCCTCCTTCAGGAGCACGTCGGCTTCATCCCAGCTCACTCGATCGAGCCACAAGCCTTGCACTAGCGAACAACCCTCAGAATCGCGGCCGCGAATTGATCCACTTGCTCAGGCGTCGTCTCGAAGGAGGTCATCCAACGCACGATGCCTTGCGCGGTATCGAAAACATAAAAATAAAATTCCTTTTGGAGCGTGGCGATTTGCTCGGGGCTCAGCTTCACGAAAAGCGCGTTGGCCTGCGAGGGGGCCGCTAATTCCACGTGTTCCTGCACCGCCCGACGCAGACGCTCGCACATGCGGTTTGCATGCTCGGCATTCTTGCGCCACAAGCCACTTTCTAAATAGGTCGTAAATTGCGCGGACAGAAAGCGCATCTTCGAGGCCAATTGCAGGCCCTGCTTACGAAAGTACTCAAAATTTGCGGCCCGCTCCGCATTGCCAAAGAAAACCACGGCCTCGCCGCAAATGAGACCGTTCTTGGTGCCCCCAAAACTCAGCACGTCAATGCCCGTTGCTTCAGTCAGCTCCTGCAGCGACAAATTCAAAGCCGCCGCGGCGTTTGACAGGCGTGTGCCGTCCATGTGCACAAACAAATCGTTTGCGTGGGCAAAATCTGTGAGCGTACGAATTTCGTCCGGCGTGTAGAGCGTGCCGAACTCCGTACTTTGAGTAAGGGTGATGATGCGCGGTTGGGCCCGGTGACAATCGCCGCGCGCCTCCAACAAAGGCTCCAAATCCTCGACGCGTAATTTACCCTCATAGGTGGGCTGGAGAATGATTTTACAACCCGCAAAGCGTTCCAGAGCTCCACACTCATCGTTCTGCAGGTGCGAGCTAATCGCACTCACCACGGCATCGAAGGGACGCAGAAAACTCGAAATAGATAGAACGTTCGCAGCCGTGCCATTGAAAACCAAAAAGGGACGGGCGCTCGGTCCGAAATGCTTTTGGAAAAGAGCGTCGAGCTCGGCGGTATAGGCGTCTGCACCGTAAGCAGGCGTCCAACCGTGATTCACCCGGGCCAGAGAAGCCAAGATATCCGGATGCACTCCCGCCGTATTGTCGCTAGCAAAACTAATCATGCCCTGTGTTTAAAACAGAAAAGCCACCCGAACCACTTGGGTCCGGATGGCTTGGTAAAAAACCGTAGTAACGGTGCGGATCAGCGTTTGCTGAACTGCGTGCCGCGACGAGCGCCGCGTTTGCCGTATTTCTTACGTTCTTTCTGACGTGAATCACGGGTCAGGAAGCCGCCGGCCTTCAGCGTGCCGCGAAGTTCAGGGTTGAACTTGAGCAGTGCACGGGAGATGCCGTGACGAAGAGCGCCCGCTTGGCCAGCATGGCCGCCGCCGGTGCAATTCGCGATGATGTCGAACTTGCCAATCATCTCGAGAGATTCGAGCGGTTGGTTCACAACCAAGCGAAGTACGGGACGACCGAAGTATTCTTCGAATTTGCGTTCGTTAACGATGATTTCGCCTTTGCCGGGACGAATACGAACGCGAGCCGTGGAGGTCTTTTTACGACCGGTAGCGGAGAAGTATTGGGTTGCCATCGATATTAATTACCTTTCAAGCCTTGCGGTTCGCGCTGTAACGGAGGTTCCAAACGGCAGGCTTTTGGCCAGCGTGGGGATGATTTTCTCCGGCGTAGATGTTCAGTTTGCCCATTTGATCGCGACCCAGCGGAGTGCGGGGAACCATGCCGCGAACGGCGTGGAACAAAATGCGATCGGGGTGGGTGCCACGCAGACGTGCCGGGGTGGTGACTTTCATGCCACCGATCCAGCCGCTGTGTTTGAAGTATTCTTTTTGGTCTTCTTTGTTGGCCGTGAACACCACTTTTTCGGCGTTGATCACGATCACAAAATCACCCGCGTCGTTGTTCGGGGTGAAGGTCGGCTTGTGTTTGCCGCGAAGGAGCATTGCGATTTCGGAAGCCAGGCGACCTACGGTTTGACCAGCAGCATCGATCAAGAGCCATTTGCGATCTTCGCTGTACTTCGGAACGAAGGACGTTTTCGAAGCGACGGGAACGATCGGACCTTTCTGAGCGGTGATGCGCGCAGAGTGAGGAGCATGACCAGCAGGCTTGTCCTTCATGCGGGCATTCGAGCCTTCAGCCTTGGGGCGCTTCTTGGTTTTAGCCAAGCGCACCTGAGTCTTGTTCGCGTTTTTGCGCTCAACAAGCTTCGATTTCTTAGCTTTTTTCTCGGCAGCCGTTTTCGTCTTTTTAGCGGGGGCTGCGGTCTTTTTTGCTGCGGTCTTAGCCATAACTTCCTGTTCCTTTAAACAATGAGAATCACGGACTCTTACAAAGGCTTGCTCCAGAGTGTCAAGTGTTGAATCTTAGAAGCCTCCCGGGCGCAAAGCGGTTGACATTAGATGCGGTGCGTTATAAAGCGTGGCCATGGCAAAAAACAGGACTTCCCTAGACCTCTCTGTTTTCACATTCCACAACAAGGATCGCTCGATCGTTGAACCGGTCAAGGTCGACCCCTTGCCCCAATTTTTGCCCCTTGCTTTGGCCGTGGCGGGCTTTGCCCTGATCTTCTTTGCGAAGGCCTCGATGGCCGCTCCCTTTAGCTTTCAGGGGGCCCCCCTCGAATTTAACCTGAAGAATCTCACCGACAATCGCGTCCTCCAGAAGCAGTGGGCCGCTGAACTGCCTCTGACCCAGCTACCCGGCTCCGTGGAGGGTGGTCGATGGGAGGCGCGCCTCGGAAGCATGCGTTTTTTTCCACGGGCTGGAAGCTAAGCGGCGTTTCGGCCCAGGTGGCCGTGAACAAGCTCCATTTGGAGTCGGGCCTTTTTCATAATGGCTTCGGGCTGGATCTTGAGTGCACCAACATCGAAGGCTCCTTCGTTCCTGGCGATGTCGACCTCCCGTTGCCACCTAGCGTTCAATTCCATATCCTCGCCCAGGGTGGAAAACTGAATTTAGTCCCCGAGTGGGATTCCCTCACCTGGGTGGAGAATATTCTACGTCCCTACTTTGTAGGACAAAGCCTGGACACGACCTTCCACTTGCGTACGAATTGCCCCGGACAAGTGGGTGATTTAGCGGAGAAGCTCATCCGCACGCGTCTGCGCGACTTACCCTCGAAGGACGCCGACTTTTATCATCGCACCACGCTCGATCTTGCGCGTAACATTGATACTGCCACCGTAGATGCCCTCAAAGATGCACTTCCGAACATTCCGAGCGGAATCGACTTTGCGGACTCTTTGCTCATGACGGTACAGCCGGACGCTTCGCTGAAGATCATTCCCGTGGGGCAAGCAGCTCAGGACTTCCTATCGCCCGCAGCCCGCGCGCTCGTGCGGCGCCTACGCAGCGACGAAGGCCCCGTAGCGCAGGCGATTTTTTCGCCCAATTCGCTGAGTCGCATTGCCGCTCTGGGGATGAGCGCTGCGGCCGTCGCCAACGGCGGCAACTATCAGAATGATCGCCTTGAATTTGTATTGCCGGCTGATTTCAAAGCCCAGCAATTTGCCCCCTTCGTAACGGAGCTCGTGAACGTGGATGGCGCCCTGCCGGTGCAACTGCGCCTGGCCATTCCGTTTACCGACAATGGAGCTTTGAATCCGGCCTTCCGGCCCTGGATCAGCGCGACGGGTGTGGACGCCGGCATTGACTTGGAAGCCACCGTGCACCTGGAGTTCATTCGGAAAGACGATCAGTCCGTGCTCGCCGATCGGCAGCTCTCCGTACGCTTGGTTTTTACGGACATCAAGAATGCTGCTGGCGTTACCAGCTGGTCTTATACGAAGGGCGAATGGCCCGCCGCGAGCCGTAACGGGGCGCCACCCGAGCTCGGCTTAACGCTAGATTGGATTTTGAATTCCGAGCTCTTCCGGGATTTCTTGCAGAAAGAACTTCAGGCTGCCCTCGAGTGGAAAGAAATGGGTCGCTTTAGCTTTCGCCGGGTGGGGCAAGCCACCATGGGTTATCGCCGCGCCGATGGCGGCTACTATGCCGAAGCCCTGATCATCGAAGTCGCTCTGCCTGACAAGTTGCTGCCCTAAACAGTCGTAACCTTTTGCCGTGCCGACTTTTTGACGGATCGCCGTGCCGCGCTTACCGTAGAATAAGATGATGTCGGGTTACATTTGTCCAGTTTGTCGCGCTCCCCGCGACACCGAACTTCGCGATCACATTTCGTGGCAGGCTCATCTACGCATTGCTCTGATTGTCGGGGCCGCCGCCGCCGTTGCTTATTACTTCTCCGGCATCGCCACTGCGGGGCGAATTGCGTTCTTTTATTTACCTCTCTGGGCGGGGTCGGAATTTGTGCACTGGGCTCAGATGCGCGAGGCCTCGAAATGTCACAACTGCGATTTCGATCCGGTTCTCTACCAAAAAAATCCGGTCGAAGCGCGGCGCCGAGTTGAAGCGAAGCTGAATACTTACGTGGAGAACATCAAGGGCGAACTGAAGAAACGCAGTCCGAATGCGAAGAATCCTTCCCCCGCGACAGCAACCACCGAAGCAGCAGCCACGACTCCAGCGGATGCTGCAGTCGCCGCGTCGAAACCCACGACGCCCCTCTTACGCTAACCACTCCCACAAGGTATAGTTTTCACATGAAAACTGCCTACCTTGTTTCTGGAACCCGTCCCCCCTTTGCCAAAGCTGGCACCGATCTAAAAACTGTGTCCGCGGTGGAGCTAGGCCGCTTCGCCATGAGCGAATTGCTCGCAAGCTCTGGGCTAGGCATGGAGGAACTAGGCAAGGTCATCGACGAAGTCATCGTCGGCAACGTCAATGGGCCCTCGGATGCCGCCAACATATCCCGTGTGATTGCCCTGCGGGTGGGATTGCCTCAGCATATTTCTGCTTACTCCGTGCACCGCAATTGTGCTTCCGCAATGGAAGCCATTTCGCAGGCCGCCCTTAAAGTGGAGGCTGGCGTAGCGGATGTGATTGTGGCCGGCGGAACAGAATCCATGACCCACTTGCCTTTGATCTACAACCGCAACGCCGTGGCCTTCTTTGAACGCCTCATGCGCGCCAAGACCATGCAGGATCGCATCAAGGTGTTGGCCGGTTTGCCGATCAAAGAATTCCTCAAGCCGCGCATTGCGATTGAAGAGGGACTCACGGATCCCGTTGTAGGAATTAACATGGGGCAAACGGCCGAGATCCTTGCGAAGGAATTCAAAATCACGCGCGAGGAACAAGACCAGTTCGCTTTTGAAAGCCACCGCCGCGCCGTGGCCGCGCAAGAGTCGGGTTACTTTAAAGGCGAAGTGGCCACCTTCCCCGTGCCCCCGAAATTCGAAAAAACTCTGATGAACGATTCCGGTCCGCGCAAGCAGCAGACGATGGAAGCCCTCGCCAAACTCAAACCCTACTTCGACCGCAAGTACGGCACCGTAACGGTGGGCAACGCTTGCCCGATCACGGACGGCGCCGCCATGACCTTCGTGTGTTCGGAAGAAGGCCTCAAGAAATTAGGCAATCCCACGCCGCTCGCTAAAATCACGGCGCACTCCTTCGCGGGCCTGGAGCCCGAACGCATGGGCCTGGGCCCCGTGTACGCGAGTCACAAGGCGCTAGAACGCGCCAAGCTAAAACTCTCCGACATGGGCGTGGTGGAAATCAACGAAGCCTTCGCGGCCCAGGTGATTGGCTGCCTACGCGCCTTCGATAGCGACGAATTCTGCCGCACGAAACTTGGCCGCAGCGCCAAGATGGGTGCGATTGATCCCGCTAACCTCAACCCGAATGGTGGCGCGATTGCCATTGGCCATCCCGTGGGCGCTACCGGTGCCCGCATCGTGCTGACCGCCGCGCGCGAGATGAATCGTCGCAAGGCGGCCCACGCTCTCGCCACGCTTTGTATCGGCGGCGGCCAGGGTGGCAGCGTCGTTCTCTCGGCCGTTTAATTTTAAGGAGTCTACTGCGATGGAATCTTTGTACAGCGGAAAAGCCTTCAAACTCGACCAAGAAGGCGATCTTGCCATTGTTAGCTTTGATTTGCAGGGCGAGAAGATCAACAAGTTCTTCGAGACGCCATTCACTGAACTCGATTTGATCTTGGAAAAACTCAAGACGCTGGCCAGTAGTAAGACCATCAAGGCGGCGCTTTTCCGCAGTCTCAAGAAAAACTCCTTCATCGTGGGCGCAGACCTGAATCAGGTGCAAAAGCTCAAGAGCGTGGCCGATGCCGAAAGCGCCTCCAAACAAGGACAGGCGATTTTTTCGAAAATCGAAGATCTCGCCATTCCTACGATGGTCGCCATCGACGGCCCCTGCATGGGCGGGGGCACGGAATTCTCGCTGAGCTGCAAGTACATCGTTTGCTCGGACAGCCCCAAGACCGTGATTGGCGTGCCCGAAGTTAAACTTGGCTTTCTGCCGGGGTGGGGCGGCACTTACCGTCTGCCCAAACGCGTGGGCCTGCCCGCAGCCCTGGACATGATTCTCACCGGCAAGAGCATTCGCGCCGACAAGGCGGGCAAAATGGGCCTCGTGGACGCCGTGATTCCCGCCACGATCTTCGTCGAGAAAAGTTTGGAGCTCGCCCGCACCTTAGCGAAAACCGGCAAATTGCCCGGAGCCAAAGTGCGCGAAATGCCCCTGCAAGAAAAACTTCTCACTTCCAACATGCTGGGCCGTAAAATTGTTTTCTCCCAAGCTCGGCAGGGCGTGATGAAAGCCACGCGCGGAAACTATCCGTCGCCGCTACGAATTCTTGACTTGCTCGAGCACAACTTTGGCAAGTCCCGCGAGAAATACCTTAAGGAAGAAGCACGGGGCTTTGCGGAACTTTGGGGCACTCCCGAGTCCAAAAGCCTGGTGGGCCTGTTCTTCTTATCCGAAGACGCCAAACGCAACAGCGGCTCTTCGCTTTCGAGTGAGGAAGTAGCCAAGCTGCTGCCCATTAAAGAATGCGCCGTGCTGGGCGCGGGCGTTATGGGTGGGGGCATCGCTTCGCAAACGGCGGCGTCGAACATCCGCACGCTCATTAAAGACGTCAACATGGATGCCGTCACCAAGGCCCTTGCCCACGCGCGCAGCCTCTACGATGCCGAACTCAAAAAAAAGCGCCTCAAAGCCACGGATGTGGATCGTCGCATGGGCCTTATTCGCGGCCAAGTGGACTATACATCCTTCCGCGCCACGGACTTGGTTATTGAAGCCATCGTCGAAAACATGGAGGTGAAGAAGAAAGTTTTTGCGGAACTCGAAGGCTTCGTGCGGCCGGATTGCATTATTGCTTCCAATACTTCCAGCCTAAAACTCACGGAAATGGCGAAGGCCTTTAAGGATCCCTCGCGCTTTGTAGGTTTGCACTTCTTTAACCCCGTACACAAAATGCCGCTCGTAGAAGTGGTCACGCACGCCGGCACGGCTCCCGCTGTTACCGCGCGCGCAGTGTCGTTCGTGAAGGCCATCGGCAAAACGCCGCTCGTCTGCAAGGATGGCCCGGGCTTTATTGTGAACCGTTTGCTTATGCCGTGGCTGAACGAGGCCGCATACTGCCTGTACGAGGGCTACAACTTCGACGATATGGAGAAGGCGCTGAAGAAATTCGGCATGCCCATGGGCCCCTTCGAGCTCATCGATGAAATCGGCATCGACGTAGCGGCCAAAGTGGCCCACATTTTGGGCGATTCGCTGGGCGAGCGCGCCAAACCCGTTCCCGTGATGGACCGTATCGTGGAAGCTAAGCGCCTCGGTCGTAAGTCGGGCCTAGGCTTTTACGTTTGGGACAAAGCGGGCGGCAAGCGAGTTAAGCCCGACACCGAAGCCGTCATGAAAATTATTCATCCTAACGGCGCCCCCGCCAAGCCCGAGTACACCATGGAATCCATCGTGCGCCGGACAATTTTTCCGATGATCAACGAAGCCGCCGTAATCCTTGAGGAAGGCCTCGTAACTGGTCCCGACCAGGTCGACCTGGGCATGATTTTCGGCACGGGATTTCCGCCCTTCCGGGGCGGCCTACTGCGTTATGCCGATGCTATCGGACTAGATAAAGTTGTAGCGGAACTGGACCGCCTGGCCACTGCGCATGGCGCGCGTTTTCAGCCCAGTAAAGCGCTCCGGGACTTTGCTAAGAACGGCGGGAAGTTCTACAAGTAAGATCCAGTATGGATCACAAAACGCTGCTGGGAAAAGCCCGCGAATTGCTGAGAGTCGAAGCGGCCGCGGTAAATCGCTGCGCCGACCGTCTCGACGCCTCCTTCGTGTCGGCACTGGAATGCATTCAACGCGCCCACACTGCGGGCCGCAAAATTGTGCTAACGGGCATCGGAAAGAGCCACTACGTGGCCGCCAAGTTGAGCGCCTCGTTCATGAGCACGGGCGTAACGGCGATTTTTTTGCATCCCGTGGAAGCACTCCACGGTGACCTCGGAGTAGTGCAACCGGGCGACGTGGTCATTATGTTCTCCAAGAGCGGCACCACACCGGAGCTTTTGAACTTGCTGCCCATGCTCAAGGGGCGCACGCCGATCATCGCCATCACCGGAAATTTGGAATCGCAAATTGCCCGGCAATCCGACATCGTGCTCGATTCGAGCATCGAAAAGGAAGCTTGTCCCATCAACATGCTGCCGACGGCGAGCACCACCGTAGCCCTGGCGCTCGGCGATGCTTTGGTTTCGGTATACGCCGAACAACACGGCTTCTCGCGCGAAATTTTTGCTGGGTTCCATCCGGGCGGCTCGATTGGCAAACGACTCACGATGCACGTGCGCGACCTGGCCATTCCACTCGAAAAAATTGCTTACGGATCGAGCGAGCTCGATTTGCGTGCGGTCGCCCGCGCCATGACGGAAAAACCCATGGGTGCCTTTTGCGCCGTCGATTCCGAGGGCCGCATGAGCGGATTCATCACCGAGGGCGATCTTCGCCGCGCGGTTGCAAAGGGTACGGACTTTACACTTAAGGCTTCGAGCATCATGACCCCGAAGCCCACGATTCTCACGCCGGATTTAATCGTGGAAGACGCTATTGCCATTCTTCAACAAGCTAATCGCCGTTTAGCCTGCGCTCCCCTCGTGGATGCGCAGGGCATGCTGCGCGGACTCGTACGTCTGGACCATCTCATCTAAGAAAGTATTGCATCATGACTCCCACCGTTCTTGCGATTGTTCCTCTTCGATTGGCCTCGACCCGGATTCCGCGCAAAATTCTGTCGGATATCGGCGGAAAATGTTTGGCCGTACGCACGGTGGGTCGCGCGCTCGCGGCATTTAAAGATGATGCCTCGGTGCGCGTTGTAGCCGCCGTGGACAACATCGAAACGCAACGCGTGCTCCGCAAGGCGTACAAGGATTTAGAAATTCTTCTCACGGCGCCAGAATTGCCCTCGGGCACGGACCGCGTTTTTGCTGCCGCCAACGAATGGCTCAAGGCGAATCCGAAGGCGCGCACCACCCTGAAGGGTATTCTGAACATTCAGGGCGACATGCCCTTCGCAGGGCTCGAAGGCCTGCGCGACGCCGCCCGTTTTTACGCCACTGCCACACCGGCAGATTTAGAACGCTACGGCATGCTCACGCTGTCCCAACCCTGGCCGCGCGAGATTCCCCTGGACGATGCAGGCTCGGTAAAAGTCATCACCGATCGCGATGGCGCCGCCATTTACTTTTCTCGGCACGCCATTCCCTATTCGCGCGTGAAGCTGTCTAAGACCGAGATGCGCGACCTCACGCAGGAAATCTGCTGCGACTTGCACATCGGTGTTTACGGCTACACCTTGGACGCCTTGGCGCGCGTCTCCGCCCACGTGCCCGTTACTATGGAAAAATGCGAAAGCCTCGAACAACTCCGCGCCCTATGGCTCGGCGTTAAAATCTTCGTCATCAAAACGCAGCCGTCCCGCACCGAGGACTTCCGTGGCATTGATTTGCCTCGCGATCTAACGTGGGCACGCCGCTTTGCTCGCACGAAACCAAGCAGTGCGAAAGGAAAAAGCTCCCGATGAAATCCGTCATTGAATCGCTTACCAAAACCGTTTCGCTCACGACCACCCAGGGAGAAAAAATCACCTGGGGCCACAAAGATCACTGGGTGCTCTTTGCCGGTCCGGATATTTTCGAGAGCGAAGGCTTGGTGCTGGAAGTGGCCACGGAGCTAAAAAAAATCACGAGCGAGCTGGGCATTCCCTGGATTCTGAAATGCTCCTTCGACAAAGCTAATCGCACCAGCAGCGGCAGCTTTCGGGGACCCGGCGCTAGTACGGCGATTAAGGGCCTAGCCAAAATTAAGGCCAAGGTGGGCTGCGCCCTCGTCACCGACGTGCACGATATTGCGCAAATCAACGCGGCCGCCGAAATTGCCGACGTGCTGCAAATCCCCGCGTTCCTTTCGCGCCAAACGGATTTGCTCCAGGCCGCCGCCAAAACGGGCAAAGTGCTGAACATCAAAAAGGGACAATTCTTAGCTCCCTGGGACATGAAGTCCGTGGCCGAAAAGTGCACCGAAGTGGGCAATGCCAAAGTGTTGCTCTGCGAGCGCGGCACGAGCTTTGGTTACAATCGACTCATCAACGACATGACCGGCCTGGCCGATATGCGCGCGCTGGGCTTTCCGGTAGTCATGGACGCCACGCACTCCGTGCAACTCCCCTCGGGCAAGGGCACCTCGAGCGACGGCCGCCGCGACATGATTGAAGTCGTCGCGCGTGCCGCCATGGCCGTGGGCGTGGACGGATTTTTCTTTGAAACGCATCCCGATCCGGACAAAGCGCTCTGCGATGGACCGAACTCGCTGCATCTGAAAGACATGCGCGGAGTCCTCACGCGTCTCCAACGCATCCGCGCTGCGATTCTGTAGAACTTACTGTAAAAAACTTCTCGCGCCCTTATTTACCGTCAGTCGACGGAGGCGAGGTGAGCACGTCGCCGTGCTTGTAGCCTTGCTTTTCAAAAGTCGAGCCCGGAGCCACTTCGTCTACACGGTAGGTGCCATCCTGCTGCGGGTAGAAGGTCATTTCTTTTCCACCGCGAGCGCTGTCGAGAGTGGAGGGTGGGCTGCGTTGGCCCTGAAACTCAGGATCTACTTCGGTGGCCTGGGGCAGGGGCTGCTGGGCGGGTTTCACAATCGCTTGCTCCGGGGCATCGCTTTGCTCGCCAACCCGCTTAATGGGCGGCTTGGCGGAGGCGGCGCTCAACTCGCGCGCAAAGGGGAAGGCTAAAAGAGCGAAGAGGGCGAGAACAGTCAGTCTCCGATGCTTCACGCCCTTCATTCTATTCGCTCCCCGAGTCACCACCGCGCCAATGATCTGACGCGATCAGCCTTCGCCTTCGGTGCCCAGGCTCTTGCGCATTTTGTTGAGCACTTTTTCTGAGCGCACAATTTTCTTGTTCTTTTCGAGGGTTTCAAAGCGCTTCTGCAAATAGAACTGGAAGCTCTCTTCAACCTTCATGCTGAGCAAAGTATTGGCTTTTTGATCTTCAGCGGTGGACTTGCCCTCCACCCAACGCAGCGCAACAAGGCTTTCACCTTCGTTTAAGGGGGCGCTCAGCACGGGCTTGTTCTTGTTGAGGGCCAGAATCTCACCCAGCCGAGAATCAACACCGCCCAGGTTGCCCAAACGCTCGCTCATTGGGGTCCAAGCTGGCAGCTTCTTCCAACTCAATTTAAGGCGCTTCAGCTCGACATCGCTCGGGGCCTTGCCCGCGCTCATCCAACCTTTCATCCAGGCTTGGGCGCGTTCGTTGCGTTTAGCTTCCAACACCACTTTGGGGGCGAGTTCGGCCTGCACGCTTTCAAAGCTACGCTTCACGGCCGGTTTGCGATCGACCAACTGAATGAGGTGGTAGCCAAAGGAGCTCTTGGTGGGCTCCGAGATATCGTTCTTGTTCTTAAGGGCAAAGGCCGCCGTCTCGAAGGCCGGATCCATCATGCCCGCGCCGAAGAAGCCCAAATCTCCGCCCCTGTCGGCGTTGGATTTGTCGGTGGAGTAGGCTTTGGCTGCTGCTTCGAAAGTCTTTTTACCCGATTTGATTTCGGCCAGAACTTCTTGGGCCTTCTTAAGGCCACCGGCAGTTTCGGGAATAAGAATATGCCGAGCCCGAACCTGTTCGTCGCTCTGATAATCGCGGATATTGCGATCGTAATAGGCCTGCAGTTTGATTTTCGAACCGGGGTCGGCCACAAAAGCAGCTACGTCTTTGGGATCAACCGCGGTGGGCTCGGGGAAGTCTTTGGGATTCAGCACGAGCTCTTCGAAATTGCGCTCCTGAGTCAGCCGCTTGTTTTCGGCCTGCTCCGCCGGAGAGCTCACGCCGACACCGGCATAGAAAGCGGCCCGCAGCGCGTCCACTTTGGCGCGCGTAGCCAATTCCCGCTCGAAAACGGCAGGCTGAGCGACGTACTGTTTGTACAGGAGGGGATCGAATTGGCCTTCCTTGTTACGGAAGGCCGGAATGCCTTGAATCATGTCGCGAACCGTGGCGTCGGAGGCCACCATGCCGGCCCGGTCAGCCGTAGCACTCAGAAAACGCTGCTCGATCATCGTTTGCAACACGCGGTCCGGAGTTACCTGGGAGCGCATGTACTGCTCCAGAAACTTACGGGCTTCGGCCGTGTTGCCCATCTTCTGTGCTTGGGCCGTAATGGTTCGCTCCATTTCGCGGAGCTGACGGTCGAGAGCCATGGCCAATTCATTCGCGCCGATTTCTTCGCCATCCACCTTGGCGGCCACACCGCTGCTGAGGAAGTCAAAGCCTCCACCCTGGCCACGACGCGCGCCGGGCGCACCGAACATGCCCACGACCATACTCACGGCCGAGACAACAAAGATGATGGAAAATTGCGTACGGTACTTGCGAATCAATTCGAGCATCCGACTATCTTGGCCGAGGAAAGTCCGTTGTCAATGGAGGGGGAAAAGTTGCCCCAGATCTGGCGTGCCCGGGGATGCGTGGTAAACTTTCAGCAAGGCGTAGAATGGCATTAATTAACAGTTTTTGGTCCCGACATAAGCGGCTTCTCTTCGTGCTGGCGTTGTTCCTGGCACCGTTCGCGTCCCTTTTCCTTCTTAAGGTCAATCTGCCGCGCATTCACGTGTACGACGAAATTCAAGCCCTCTTTGTTCATCCTGCCTCGGAGGTCGTAGGCAACGCCACGGGCGGGGCAGGCGTGCTGTGGTCACGCTACATTGCCGTAATGAATGCTGCCACCGAAAACGAGCAACTAAAAAAAGACATCGCCGCCTTAAAACAAAAAATCACTGAAATCGAAGAACTCGGCCGTGAAAATGAACGATTACGTAAAATTGTGTCCATGCCAGATTTCGCTCCCCGTAAAGGCATCGTCGCAAAAATCATCGGCCAGGATTCTACGCACGAGAGTCTAAGCTTTGTCATTAACGCTGGCACGGCGCAGGGGGTAGAAGCACGCATGCCGGTCGTGCACGCCGAAGGTGTGGTGGGAACCGTGGTGCGCGCTTACCGCAATTCGTCTGTTTTTGTTTCGTTTCTCGACCCCAGCCATGATCTCGATGGCATCGTTACTCGCTCCCGCGCACGCCTGATCGTCGAGGGCAAGGGCCGAACCCTGCTTGCACGCTTGAAATACCTCGACCGCTCAGAGGACATTCGAGTGGGGGATCTAGTACTGAGCGGCGGACTCGATGGAGTCTTCCCTAAAGGATTACCCATCGGTAACATCGTAAAAGTGGACAAGCCCGACGGAGGAGTTACGCAAGAGGCCGAACTCCGCGCCGCTGTCGATCCCGGACACCTTGAAGAAGTGACTGTACTGCGAGCTCCGAGCGAGGAAGTTCCCGAAGCATCGCTGACTCAGGGCCCCCAGCAGCTATGATCACTCTTACCCAAACCCAGAAGCGCTTCATTGAATGGCCGCTCATTCTGGTGTTGGTGTTCGGCATACAGATTGTTGAAACGGCCGTAGAACTGCCGCTTTTGGGCCCCGTCCACGTAATGCCTGTGCTTATCACCTACCTGGCAGTCACTCGGAATTGGGGCCAGCTTACTTTTTTAACTCTAATTTTTTCGTTTATGGCCTCGTCGACTGTCGGCTATCCGTGGCCCACTTACGTGGCCGTGCAGGTATGGACGGCGCTCGCTCTAAAAGCCATTCTCACCACTTTCACACTCGAAGGTCGACGTGAATTCACTGGTCTTACGGCTCTCGGAAATCTCATTTCCAAAGCCATCGTTTACGTACTCCTCAGCGGCGGCTCAGACCGCGGGTTTCCTCTCAGTTTTTTGTTAAAAGATATTTTCACGACCACTCTTTTAACTGCGCTCCTGGCATGGTTCATATTTCCCCTACTGGCCGCATGGGATGCTTTTTTCGAACACGAAGCCGAAGAAGCACGCGAGCTAAAGCCCGGAGCTTTGAGGTGATGCCATGCTAGGACAAGGCCAGACCATCAAAGATTTTCAACACCGCTTTCCGTGGCTTTTCTATTCCATTTGTTTGGTCATCTTTATGCTGGCCCTGCGCCTCGTCTATCTGCAGGTGCTGAAGGGCAACTTTTACCGTCGATTCTCCGAGCAAAACTCACTGCGAAAAGAAAAATTGCCGGGCCCGCGCGGCCTCATTTTTGACCGCAATTACAAACTCATGGTCGACAATCGCCTACAGATGGACGTGACCGTCACACCGCAATTCGTGAAGGACCCCGTCGCCGTGATCACACGCTTGGCTGAAATGGGCGGCGAATCAGCCGAGCGTTTGCTCGCACGCTACAACGAAAAAACTCGCGCGGCGCCCAAATTTCAGCCCGTCTCGCTCATAGAAAATGCGCCATGGCCCCTCATCGTAAAAATTGAAAGCTTTAAAGAAGGCCTGTCCGGCGTGGAGGTAGAACCGCGCATTCGGCGTACTTACCTACAGGAGCAAATTGGTGCACACCTCTTCGGCTACATCGGCGAAGTGGGCAAAGAGGAACTCGAAAAGTACAACAAGAATGGCACCGAATACGAACTCGGCGATTGGATCGGTAAGTTCGGCCTCGAGCGGCGTTGGGAAAAATACCTGCGCGGCAATGACGGCGTACGCTTTGTAGTTGTCAACGCTCACGGCCACCGACTGCAAAACAACACCCCAGACACGAGCGTGCCCGGTTCACTGAAGCGCAATTTACCTCCACAGCCCGGCAACAACTTGGTGCTCACCATCGACGCTGATTTGCAGGAAGCTGCAGCCAAAGCGCTTCAGGGCAAAATGGGCACGGTGGTGGCGCTAGACCCTCGCACCGGCGAAGTACTCGCCATGGTCTCACAACCAAGTTTTAACCCCACCGAAATGACCAACAAAGCCTCGGAGCTTTGGCAGGGTTTCATGCGGAACAAATGGGGGCCGCTGCGCAACAAAGCCATTCAAGATCACTATCCACCGGGCTCCACCTTCAAAGTCATGACGGCTATTGCAGGATTAGAAGCCGGCGTGATCGACGAAAACACCGTGGTGAACTGCACCGGCGCCATGAAGTTCGGCAACCGCACGTACCACTGCCACAAAACACACGGCCCCGTGAATTTATTCGGAGCTATCAAGGGCAGCTGCGATATTTATTTCTACCAGCTCGCAATCAAGTTGGGCGTTGATCCGATTTCCAAAACGGCCATGGAGTTTGGCTTCGGCCGCAAATCGGGTATCGAACTCTTCAACGAAGTTCCCGGACTCATGCCCACGGAAGCCTGGAAAATGAAAGCATTGAAACAGCCGTGGACGCCCGGAGAAAACCTATCCGAAGGCATCGGCCAGGGTTACAATCTGGTGACTCCTATTCAACTTGCTAACGCCTATTCCACCATGATCAACGGGGGCAATCTGTACCGCCCGTACGTTGTTTCACGCATCGAAAACCAGCAGGGCGAAGTGGTGGCGCGCTACGGCCCCGAAGTCATGGCCACCCGCCGCACGAATCCCAAGTACATCGACATGGTAAAGGCTGGCATGTTTGCCGTGGCCAACGACCCGCACGGCACAGCCTTCCGCGCCGTGCACATGAAGGAAAATTTAATCAGCGGCAAAACGGGCACCGTACAAATGACGAGCCAAACTAAAGAGGAACTCAAACGCCCGTGCCTCACCAAACCTTTCGAGCACCGCGACCACGGCTGGTTCGCTGGCTTTGCTCCGCGCGAGAATCCCGAAATTGTCGTGGTGGTGTTCGGTCTGCACGAATGCTCCGGCTCCGGCGGGGCAGCCCCCGTCGCGCGCGTCGTGTTCGATAAATGGTGGGAAAAGAAACAAGCGGAATCGGCCCTCCACGGCCCGCAACCGCTCTCGGCCGAGCAAGCTGCTCCCAAAGTGCCGCGCACTAAAACGGCCCGCAGCGCCGTGAGCGTGCCCCAAAGTGCTCCGCTCCCGAGCAAGCCCGAGATCATGGAATCCAGCGGAACGCTGGACCCCGACGCACCTACAGAGTCATCAAATACAGAATAAGATCGTCCATCTCGTCGGCGCGCTCCACTGTCCAGGGGTGGGGAGCGGCCGGTAACGACACGTGCGTGGTCGAGCCCAACTCGCGCGGCCCAAACTCGCGCAGCATTTTTTGGTAGTCCCAGTAGAGCTGGTCCGTGGCCCACGGCACATCCACAAAGTACACGTGGTTGCGCGCCGCTGCTTCTTGGGCAGCATTGCCCTTGGGAATGTGAAACGATCCCGGATGCAAGGTGTAGTACTTTTTGTAGAGGTCCGAATCGGTGCGCAAGCGATCGGGGTTCAGTAAATCTTCAAGCGTCTTCACGTGTCCATCGCGCAGCAGGCCACGCTTGGCCACCCAGTACACGTTGCGGAGCATGGCTGTACGCACGGATTGCGTCTCGCGGTTAAAGATCGTCGGACTAAAGTACATGCCCACTTGCGAGAGCGGAAGCATGTTCTCGTCGGTGTTCGTGCCGTAGTTATTGGCGTGACACGAAATACAGTAGCGACCGTAAATATCCGCTCCCCGAGTCAGGCGCGAAACCAGCTTGGGAAAAGCATCGGGACCCCGCTGCACAAATTCGCCTTCACTCACCGAATCGATATCTCCGCGCGCGCCCTTGCTGGCGAGCGTGCGGTACAGGCCTACTCGGTTGAGCGCCTCATCGTTGCGATCGAGCGTGGTCATGTACGCCGTGAGTGCTGCAAGTGATTGGGAGTCCATCACGCCAATGGCACCATCCGGCTCCTGCGAGTGCATATAGGAACCTTCAAATCCCGCCACCATTTCAGTGCGCGAGAGCGCGCGCCGCACGGGCGTGTGCCGCGTGATCACGGGAATCGCCGTGGGCGAATAGAGATTGTCGTTGCCGTAGCGGCCGGGAGCCGTGTTCAAGCGCACGATGGTGTGCTCCCCCGTGCCCGAAGGCAGGTTATAGAGCAAAAAGGTTTTATCGACCTTCATGTTCTTACCATTAATTTTTTCGGTGCCCTTTACGCCTTCAAAATTACCCAGCACCGTCCACTTCATGTTCCAATCGGGGTTCGGAAGCCCCGGAACAACCTGCTTCACCAAATGTCCCGGACGATCTTCGTACTGCACGGCCTGCGCATGACAGGAAATACAACTAAAGCCGATGTGCATTTCTTTCTGACTCGTGATCGGATTGACCGCCTGGCCGCTAATAAAACCCACGTAGCCTGTAGGTAGTCCGGGCCCCTTGGTCAGGGGTGCCGGTGCGCCCCAGATGGGTTTCATGGGCGTCACCATGGGGTAGGGATCAAAATTAAATCCGGTCGTGGCCACTGCCGGCACCTCTCCTGCCGTAAGGGGAATCGCGCCGAAAAGCGCCGGCGTCGCCAGCAAACCCGTGACGGGATCCTTCGCTTCGCCCTTCATGATTTTGTACCAATCCAGGCCAACCAAATGGTGGGTCATGCCAATGTTAAAGTCATAAGACCAAAAGATAGCTTCGCCCAACGTGCGCATCTGTTCAAAGTTTCCGTTGTTGACTTCGACCGGAATCGCATTCGATTGCGCAGCCGTTCCCAGCGTGTCGATGCCGGCTGATTTGCGCACATAAGTTTCGTGTGTGATGCGTTCGGTGAGGGGATCAAACACGATGTGCGGTTTGCCAAGATCGCTGAGCGAAAAATTATAGCCCGTTCGTCGCTGCACCTGCAGACTCAAATTTCCCGAATGCGCATGCGTGGGAACCCGAAAAACAACTTCGCCATCGTTCCAGCGCAGAATGTCCGAATACTCTACTTCTCGAAGTTTAGACGTTTCGTAAAAATCCTTGGTGAGCAAATTTAATTTGCCCTCAAAGAAAGGCAGGTCGCGTTCGAGCACGCGACTATTACCGATCATGATTTTGGAGTAATCCACATCGGGCCCTGCACCAAAACCCGTTCCCCGCAGCGTCACCTTTTGCGAAGGGAGCAACGTGAAACTCGCGGGACCTTCGGCCGTCCAAACCTGCTTGCCATCTACCCAAACGCTTGCAATTAGCGGTGAACTCGATTGCGCCACCGCATTTGCACTGCCGACCAGAAAAAGTGAACGAAAGAATAAGCTCCGCATGAGAGCTTTTCGGAGGACGTAGAGCGAATCTTTACGAAAAAGCCCCTAACAAATCTTTCGGCGGCTGCTTTGTGGAATCTTCACGAATGCGCGTAGGCGCCAATTTGGTACACGGCACCGCAAAACTCGCAGCGCACGGTGTGCGCAGGCGCTCCCGGCGTAGTGGGGCCCAGGAGGGCCACAGCGCGGGCCGCGCGATCTTCGGAGCAGGTGCAATGCAAGTTGACGGGAGTCTCAAAAATAGTGCGGTGGGGAATTTCCATGCTCAACATGGACACCATTTCTTCGGTGACCGTGCGCGACTCAACCGATAACTTCCATTGCGAAATGGGTCCCAGCGCACGAATTTGCGCGTCCCAGCGTTCAAGTAGTTTTTGGCGACGCTCGCCCGAGACACCTTCGGGCAACACGTGCACCAAGAATCCATGGGCACTCTTGATGCGGAACGGAAAATTATCAGCCGTTCCGGACTCGTCCCATTCGATTTTCACCGACAAATTCGCGCCACAGAGCCGCTGCTCAGATTTTTCCAGGTACTCCACGAGGTCCGTGCTGATTTGTCCGGTCGTTTCGATCATGCCCGTGTAAACGGAAGAGTTGTGGTGCTTGCGCACTTGGAATACTCCGTTCCCCACACTCTGCCCTAATAATTCGGCCGGCGTCTTAAGATTACCTACAGTACCCCGGAGTCGGCCGGTGCCGAAGGCTTCGGCGTACACATGCCCAAAGGGCCCGTCGACCAGCCATTCTGCCTGCACACGATCGTTCTCTTCGGGATCGGTCAACGCTTGAATCAGCAGAGCCGACAGCATGGCCTGACCCAGATGGATCATAGAAGGCGGATGCGCGTGGGTTCTGTCCATCTGCGCCTGGAGAAGGTCTTTGGCTTCAATGGCGACGATAATCGTGCCGTCGGCACTGAGGGCCTTGCGCAGAAAACCCGTCCCCTGCGGGGCGGTGGGTTGATTCACAGACTTTTTGCGAGCAGTTGTTCAATCACTTCCTTGGGCTGGTTACCCACGAGTTGATCGACCATTTTGCCGCCCTTGAAGAGAATCAGGGTCGGAATGCCGCGAATGCCGAACTGGGGCGGAACCTGGGGGTTCGCGTCCACGTCCATTTTCACGAACTTCACTTTACCGGTGTAGCTCGCGCTGAGTTCTTCGATCTTCGGCGCCAAAGCGCGGCACGGACCGCACCAGGCAGCCCAGAAGTCGACGAGAACGGGTTGGTCAGATTTGATAACGTCCGAGTCAAAAGAAGCATCGGATACTTGTGCAATGTTTCCCATCCCTTTAACTTAATCCCAATCTTCCAGGGCTTCAAGGAACACGTACAGTTGCTACTGGACAGGATGCCTAGAATGTCGCACTAAAAGGACTCGTCATGACCCGCTCCAAACTCTCTCGTGCTTTAGAATTCTGGGGAGTCCTCCTCATTCCGTGGGGGCTGGATATTGTTGGGGGAAGGGCAATTTTGGCAACCCTATTTGGCGCCATCCTATGGGGCATGGCCGTGGTGCTTGCGGCCGTTCGGCCGCGCACTATAAACCCTTCCCTAAAAACAGCGCAGGGGTGGGTCCTCGCCTTTATATCGGGAAGCTGGCTCAGTTATTGGGGTCTGGCTTTCGTGGAAGCTCCGCGCCGCATTAGTCTAGAGCCCGAGTCCATTCGCTGGCTCACCCTCTTGCACGCGAGTCTCCTTACCGCGGGCATGGGCATTGTGCTCATCATGGCCGTTGCAGCCGCACTCTGGCTCGCTCAAGATGCCTCGCTTCGCCGTAGTTCTTGGGAACGTCGCGCGTCGCGCCTTAAACTCCCTCCCCTCGAAGCCCTTGCTTCGCTTTGTGAACGGTCCTTGCATTTGGCTTTCTCAGCTTGGGGCCTGGGGGTGTTTCTAGCAGTTCTAACAGCCATGTTGCGTTGGCCCCGAATCGCTGCGGGCGAAAGTGCAGGCACCGTAGCCTGGTGGATCGATCCCAAAGTCGTAGCAACCGTGGTCCTGTGGCTAGCTCTCGCGCTTGGCTTTCAATTCAGCCTTTCTGTTCCTGCCGGCACACGTTGGATCTATAAATTTTACATCGCTATTGCGCTGCTCTTTGTGGCGTTCTTTTACATCTTCATGGGGGGAGCTGGTTCGGCCATTCATATGCCGCTGAACTGGTTCGTGTAGATGGCAGACTTAGACAGCCTCTTTTGCTGGAGCTTTAGCGCCCGCGAGGAAATCGCCGCGTCCATTCGCGAAAAGGCCTCGCTGCCCGAAGAGCAAGTTCAGCGGCTTTTGCTGGAGTGTCGCCAAAAGCATCCGGAAGCTTCGCTTTTTTACGTGGGCACCTGCCACCGCGTAGAAGTTTACGGTGCCGGCATGGATCCCGCCGATGTGCTTTCGCTCTGGGCCCAAATTCGGGGCCCCGGATTTGCGCCCTACGCCCGCTTCCACGGTGGCCTCGAAGCCCTGCGCCATCTCATTCGCGTGGCTTCGAGCTTGGAATCCGAAGTACTCGGCGAAACACAAATCATGGGGCAGGTGCGCGACGCCGCCACCAAAGCCCGCGAGGGAGGCCACCTTCGAGGCACGCTGGACTGGGCCCTGCAACAAGCTCTCCGCGCGGCCAAAAAAATTCGTAGCTCGACCAGCCTCGGGCAGGGCCTGGTGAGCGTGGCCCACGTGGCCGTAGACGGTCTTTCAGACGTCTTCGATGACCTTTCCAACAAACCGGCTCTTGTCGTAGGAGCCGGCTCCATGGCGCTCCAGGCGATTCAACGCTTGCACCGCAATGGGCTAGGGAACATCACCTGGATTAACCGCTCGCCCGAAAAGATTCTTGCGCACTCTCTAGCCAGCCAATGCCGTTTAGATAGCTACGAACGCCTCCACGATTTAGTCTGGCAACATCCGGTCATTGTGCTCGCCACCCGTAGCCCGGAGCCCATTGTCACTTTGGGCACGCTGAGGGCCGCTAGCCGCCGCCGCGACCTCACCCTCGCTCCGGGCCCCCGAGTGATTCTCGATCTTGGCCTTCCCCGCAACGCCGACGAAAACATTCACGGCTACAAGGGCTTCTACGTGCGTAACGTGGATGAGTTCAGCAACCGGGCCGAAGCCAACGCCTCCGAACGCCGTAAAACGCTGGACCAGGCCCTCGCGATTCTGGATGCCGAACTCCAAACGATTGCTCAAGCCGCCGAAATTAAAGCGCGCGGCCCTCTTTTGGCCGAGCTCGAAGGGGTTTTAGAGTCGCTCAAAAATCTCGGACAACCGCAAAACGAACTGGAAAATTCTGGCCAATTAGAGTATATGTCTCGGGCGCTTAACGCGAAGCTCCTACATCGACTGATCGAGGAACTCAACCAGGTTGGGGAGCCTCTTTCAAGTCAAGTTCTCGGAGTTCTCGTCAGAGCGTGGAGGCAACCCGAGCAATGGCTGAAAAACGATCCGCAGTTAAAAAATCCCCCGGAAAACCCGCCGTCAAAGCTCGTCCGCATTCGGTAAAGACGGCTCAACCGGCTAAGAAGGCAGCGCCCGCCAAGGCCGTTGCCCCCAAAAAGACTGCGCCCGTAAAAGCCTCCGCTCCCGTTAAAGCTGCCGAGCCCTTGCCTCCGCGCCGGCCGGGCATGGAATTCATTGGCACCTTTCCCATGCGCAAAAGCGGCGGCGATAAAAAGCTCGACGCTAAAAAACAGCAAACGGGCCCCTTCTTCCCCCAGGGGGAATACACCATCGGCATGCGCAGCAGCGCTCTGGCCAAAGCCCAGGCCGATGAACTCGAAAAGACCTTCATTGGCAAGCACGCCTCGGACAAGCTCCATATCAAACCGCTAGCCATCAGCGTTGATAACAGCCCTGAGCTGTTGCTCACGACTCCGACTAATTTACTGAAGTCCGTGTTCACGAAGGAACTCGACGACGCGATCACGGCTGGCCTTTTGAGCATGGCCGTGCACGACATGAAAGACATTCCCGTGGATCTGCCGGCCGGTCTTACGCTCGCGGCCGCTCTGCGCCGCGAAGACCCGCGCGATGCGCTCGTCACTCGCTCCACCTACGGCGCTATCCAAGAATTGCCGTACAAAGCGCGCGTGGGCACTAGCTCGCGCCGCGTGATCATGCAAATCCGCGCCGTCCGCGCCGACATCGACATCGTTCCCGTTTCGGGCCCGGTGCAAAGCCGTCTCGATAAACTCGAATCGCACGAGGTCGACGCCGTCGTGGTTCCGTGGGCGAGCCTGCGCCGCTTGAACATTGCCCCGCGTTTCTACGTGGCGCTGCAAGTGGACCAAATGCTGCCAGCTCCCTGCCAAGGAATCCTGGGCATCGTGTGTTCGTCGTCCGACGACAACCTCGTCGCCAAACTACGCTACATCGAAGATTCCGAAGCCTCCTGGGCTAGCCGCTGCGAACGCGCCTTCCTACAAAAGTTGGGGGGCTCGTGGAGCGCGCCGCTAGGTGCGTATGCGCACCGCAAGGGCACGCAGGATCCGTGGATTTTGGACACCATCGTGGGCGATCCGAAGTCCGGCGAAATTCTGCGTCACCGCGAAATTGGCACCAGCCGCTGCAAGCCCGAGTCCCTGGCGGACAAGGCCTTCACCGGCATCATCGCCAAAGGCGCGCGCAAGTTTTTGCCGTTCACTTGATTGCAGCGCTTTATACAAAATTAATAAATATCTAATGTCGGAGTTCCGATAGAAGAGCGTGCGACTAACGCTCCACGGAATTCTGCTATCTATCTCGATTTTCGGCGTACTCGCACGTGCCGACTGTTCCGATCCCGTTAACCGTCTGTTCGGCCAGAGCGAGTATCGTAGAATTACTCGCGAGCGCGACTATGTTCGTATTCTTGGGTTAGACGGAAAAGACTCCGTCAGCAATCGTTTCTCGGGGACAAAGGGACCTGGAATTGACCCCCTCTACGAGATGATACGAGCCAAAGCCATTCCCGAATACCAATCCTTTCTGAAGCCGAGTCCAAGCGTCTGGAAACATATGAGCACAGACCAAAAAAAAGACGCGCTCTTTGATTACCTCGATGGCGTCTTTCAATCATTTAGTCCCGAACAAGTTGCGCGCATCCAGGACGATTCTCTACGCCAACTGTTGGCACGCCACGGGGTTAAAAACATTGCTCCAGGACAAGGGCGCGCAGCGCTCAAACGAGTGAGCCGCGACAACGTCGAGCGGTATCTAAAGGGTAAACGCTACGTTCTTGGCTCCGTACCTGAAATGCGAGACTTCGAAGCCTATGCCAACGCAGAGTACATCTGGAATTCACACTTTAGTCATTTTGGCGGGGAACGAATTGTACCTACCGTAAGCGCACGCCAGCTCGAAAAAATGGGTTTTGCCGGAGGCGCAAACTCTAGGAACCCTTACAATCGCCAATTCCTTCGATCGGACGATCAAGTCTACTTTCAGGTTGCCCTGGTAAATAGGACACCCCGAATTGATTTACCCCATATCGAAAGCACAAATTCAGAATATGGCGATGAATCATTCAAGCTCGCCGAAGATTACCTACAACACGCCTGGATTTCTCCGGACACAATGCGAGCTAACGATTTTGGTCTCATGGCAGAAGTCTTAGCGCCCGATCTGTGGAAACAAGTAACAGAAAGAATGCCCGAAAACGAGATTCGCTTCCTTTCCTTCAAAAAATTGGACAATGTTCTTCCCCCAGAATTCATCACCATCCGAGAAATGAGCCACCGACTTGATTTTACCGTGGAAGATTTTAAAACTGTTTTTTCTCAGCTCTTTCTCCAAGAAATGGACGCTCTACGCCAGTCCAACCCCGCCGAATTTCGCAAAGCACTAGAAACCATCCGGGCACCTCACACCCAGGAGGCCGAAGTCAAAAAGTCGAATCTTTACTACAAAACTTCAGAAAACTTTCCAGAACTTCACCTGTCTTTTGATATGAAAGTTCCGGCCTTTGTTCCCGCAGACAAGCTCATTCCACAATGAAACTAACCGGTGGCTAAATCAACCACCGCCTGAGTCCAGGCGTCGGACGAGTTGAGCGAAGGCACGAGCCACAAATCTTGGCCGCCTAGTTTTTGAAACTCTTCGCGGCCGCGGATGGCAATTTCTTCGAGCGTCTCTAAGCAATCGGCCACGAAGGCCGGGCACACCACGAGCACACGCTTAAATCCTTTAGCGGCGAGTTCGGGATACACAAAATCCGTGTAGGGTTTAATCCACGGCGTGCGGCCCAAACGCGACTGAAACGAAACGCTCCACTTGCCCGCTTCCAATTGCAAATCTTTGGCCATCAGCCGGGCCGTAGCAAAGGACTGTGCGCGGTAGCAATCGCGGTTCGCTTCGCACATGCGCTCGCAGCAGTTTTCGCTCGCCAGACAGTGCGATCCGGTGGCGTCGGTCTTGCGCACGTGACGCTCCGGCAAACCATGAAAACTAAAAAGAACGTAGTCGGGATTCAAAGCATGCATGCGCTCGCGCACGATTTCGGCGAAGGCCGCAATAAAACCCGGATGATCGTAGAAAGCGGGTACAAACTTCACTCGCGGAGACCAACCCATGGCGCTAAGCTCGCTCTTTACCTTTTCCACCGAAGAGGCCGTCGCCGCGAGTGAATACTGCGGATACAGCGGCAGCACCGTGATTTCCTCCGCGCCCGCTTTGCGCAGCACTTCTAATTTGGAGCGAATGGACGGGCTTGCATAACGCATGGCTAGTTCCACGTGCACATCGGGCAGCAGGCGCCGCACTTTGGCCGTGAGATCTTCGGAGTGAAAAAGCAGCGGCGAACCACGCTCGGTCCAAATTTGCCGATAGGCCGCAGCGGACTTGGCGGGCCGGGTAGGAAGAATGATGCCGTAAATGAGCAGGGCCCGCGCAACGAGCGGAATGTCGATCACGTAGGGGTCCATGAGAAACTCGGCCAGGTAGCGCCGCACGGCCGGCACCGTGGTGTCATCGGGAGTCCCTAGATTCACTAGCAGCAGCGCCTTTTTCACTTGGAGGCCTCCTTAGCCAACGCCGAGCCTAAATCGCGCGAGCGCTCCAGAATTTTAGCCAAACTCAGAGCCCCCAAATAATTTCCATGGAGCCACAAGCCGGAGCGCTCCAACTCCAGCGCTAGCTTCGGTAGGAGCTGCTCTAAGCGTAAATTGTAATGCGGCAGCGCCCGCGGCCAACGCGTGATGCGAAAGGCTAGCGGCGCTACGTCCTCACCGTAGAAGCGCGCACGCTCGGTGCGAATTAAGCGCAGCAATTCTTCGTCGCTCGTGCGGTCCAAAATGGCATCGTGCCGGCGAAAAATCCAAGTCTCCGTTACTCCATCGCCCGCAAGGGGACCGCGGTGCGGAAAGATGGACGTGTTAAAAAGAATGCCGAGCACCTCGTAACCTTCGCTCCGCGGAAACAAACAACCAAAGCCAGGCAACTTCGCCGCCGATGACGGGTATGCCATGGCCACGCTCACGATGGGCACCATTTCGATTTGATCCAACAAGCCTGCAAGTTCGGGGTGGGTGGGGCGCACCAACGTGGCCGCTTGGTCCGCGGAGGTGGCCACCACGGTGAGCACCTCAGTGCTCAACTCCAGACGCCGCACGGGCTCGCCCAAACGAAACACCACTCCCTGCCGCTCTAACCACCCGCGCAAGGCCACCAAAAAAGAGCCCAGGCCTTCGCGCGGTGCTACGGTGCCGTACATTTTGGGTTTAGGACTCTTGGTGCGCGGAGCTCCCGAGCGGAAAAAGCGCGAGAGAATGAGCGAAGCACTGAGGGAGTTTTCGTCGGAAGCATAAATCCCCTGCAACGCCGCGCCCAACATACGACGCGCGAAGGGCGCACCAAAAACGCGCGTTCCCCACTCGCCTACGCTCTCCATTGCCTGCGGTTTGCGGCCACCGCGTGTCCAGCCCGCCACGATAAATCGCCACAGGGCACCCAAACTTTCGAGAAGCGACAGCGGCCAGCGCCGCGGACGTCCCTCGCGCAAGATGTAGCGTTTGCGGCTCTGCGGAGAACTGCTCACCAACTCAATGCCAATGGCCGCCGAGATTTCTTCGAACAGCGCACTGTTTAAAACTCCGTTTGCCGCGCTCTCCACCAAACCCCAAGGCATGCGCACGGATTTGATAAGGCCGCCCACTTCGGAATTTTGTTCAATCACTTCCACTTGCAGGCCTTGGCGCACGCAGAAGTAGGCCACGGTGAGTCCGGAGAAACCCGCCCCAATGATGCGGACCGTGCCGCGGGTAGAAGGAGTTGTGCTCATGCGAATCGTTCGCGAATAAAGGCAATGAAGGCGCGCACGTTGTCTTCGGGTGTCTGCGGCAACACACCATGCCCCAGACCACAAACCCAACCGGCCCGTTGCTCGGGCGTGAGGCGCAGCAAGGGCGCCGCGTAGCTTTCCATGTAGCGCCGCAAATCGACAGGCTCGGCGTGGAGCAAAGCTTGATCAAAATTGCCCTGAATAAAACCCGTGCGCTTAAGGCCAAGCATGGAGTTCAGAGTCCAGCGGTGATCCATGCCCAAACCCACGAACAAATCATTCAGGAAAAGCGGATGCGCAAGGTGCGCAGCCTGGGTGAATTTGGAGTAGTAACCCAAGCGGCCCGGGTGCGCAGCCGCAAGTTTTTCTAGCTGGGGCACCACGTGTTCCAGATAAAGCGTAGGCGAAAGCTCACCCGCCGCCGTATCGAAAACCATGACGAGTTCGGCACCGCTAGCAAGTTGGAGTTCAATGTTCTTCACCAGCAGCGGAACCAGCGTTTCGCAAAAGCGAGCGAAGAGCGGCAAACGTTTTTTGGCGCGCAGGAGCGAACCATCGTGCGCACCCTGGCAAGCGTAGGTGAACAAAGTCCAAGGACCGCCGACAAAACCAATGAGGCTCTTATCCGCCGGAAGTTTAGCGCGCGTTTGGCGCATGGCTTCGCGCTGAAACTCTACACCAGCCATAGCTTCCGAGGCTGAGCGTAGTTTTTTAAGGTCGGACTCACTCTCTAAGTGCCAATCCAGCGCGGGGCCACCGTCGCCGTAGCTCAGGCCCATGCCCAACCCTTCCAGGGGAAAGAGCAAATCGCTAAACAAAATAGCGACGTCGAAATCAAAGTCCTGAATGGGGCCCCAAGTAACCTCCGCCGCGAGTTCGGGCACTCTGCACAAATCCATGAAGCTGTGCTTGGCGCGCAACGCTTGGTAATGCTTGTGGTAGCGCCCGGCCTGGCGCATGAACCAAATGGGCGGAGTCTTTTGCGGAATGCGCTGAATTGCCTTGGAGAATCGTTCGTTGCGGTACTGGGGAGCTGCAGACGCCATTGGCGTTAACTCATCATGGAGCTCGCCGAATCACAAGATCGTTTCAGAGTTCCCAGAGGGTTCGAGCCCCAAGCTGCGCAGCCAATCGCCATGATCGAGCGCCACCTGAACGGGGTGGGCCGCCCCCAAAGCACGCGCCAAAATATCGCGCGTATTGCCGGGCCCGCAGGCATGGTGAGCTTGGCGAATTTCGGGCTGCAATTCGAGCGCCCGCAGGAAGCTCGATCCGCTCATCCAATAGAAGTGAGTCTTACCCTGGAGGTCCGGCAAATCCGTGGTCTTGGTCCGCAGTTGGTAAGTCGGCAAAAATTTAAATTGGCCCGGCTTATGAACGCCTTCGTCGTGGCTCAGTTTGACCCAATCAAGGTGACCCACAATGTGTTCCAGCCCCGGACGCTCGTGCTCACCCAGGCTCTCCGCCGAGCCCGTCACCCAAAGGCCGCGGGCAGACAATTTGCGCCAGGTCTCGAGGCCCGAGCACCAAAGAACCTCGCTGGCACCCTGCGACCAAGTCGCCGGCCACGCGTCGGCGCGAGCAACCCAAAATCCATTCGCTTCGGGTTTGGCCGTGGGGAGAGCCTCGCGCACAAAGAAAGAAGCCTGCTTGGGGTCGAGGGGAAATACTTTGTCGGCCGCAACCTTCTCGTGCACGTAAGGGACGGAAGGATCTAAAGTACGTTGATTCAAAACTCGGCCATCATCCGTGAGGCCACGCAAAAAGAGCACATCACCGAAGGGGCGGCGTAGCACGGAAACTCCAATTTTCTGGTGGCAGCCTCCGCCGTAGCTGCCCAAGATTTTGCGCTCCCGTTGCACAGCCGCAAAGGTCTCGGGCGAGTGAATGAGTTTTAATAGCGCCGCAATCTCGGGGGACACATGGTCCGAAACTTCAATGGCCAAAGCGCCCTGGGCCGCGGCAGTAGGATTCACCGAGAGCGGCAGCACCACCGGGCGACAAAGCGTCAGGTAGGAACGAATTTCACGCTGCACTTCGGCGAATTCAGAATCGCCAGAGGACAGCAGTCGATCGAGAGCCGCCTTCGCGAGCACCAATCCATGCGCCGAACCTTCTACGAGCTTGCGCATGCGCGTGGGAATATTCCCACGCACGGCCTCGAAGCTAACGTGATGAGCATTCACACCGGCGGGCAAGGGAAGCGCCCAGGACAAGAGCGGCGTTAAATTGTAACTACGTCGGGGCGATGAGCTCAAAATTTGCAAACGCGGCGCTTGGCCCGTGCTGAGGGCGGCCGAGTATTGTGCCCAACGATCGCGATGCACGAGCAGTAAGTCGCGGGCATCGTGCCGGGGGAGCGTGGCGACTACGGCCGTGCCGGGAGTGGCCTCGAGCGGCAAATCCTTCCACGAATGCACCACTAAATCGCAGCGACCCGCAACTAAGTCGGCATGGAAGTCTTGGGTAAAAACGCCCTTCTCGGGCATTTTCCAGAGGGGATCGGTGGCGTTGATATCGCCGAGGGATTCGCGAAATTCATAACGGACTTCGAGCTTCGGCTGAATTTTCTTCAGCGCTTCACCAACCGTTACTGCTTGGAGGCGCGCCAAATGGCTCTTGCGCGCCGCGATCACACATTTCATTCATTCCTCGTCAAGCCTTCCGCCGAGCGTGGCATCTTGACGATGGTTTCTAAGTCAAAATCGCCGCTCGCGTAAATCCTGCGGTAGTTCATATAGTTTCTCAGGATTGCACGCACGTAATTTCTGGTCTCCATAAAGGAGATTCGCTCAATGAACGCCACGGGGTTCGTGTAATCGTAATTCGCGAGCCACTTTTTAACCGGAGGCGCCCCGGCATTGTAAGCCGCCGTAGCACAAATCCAGGAACCACCCATGTCCTTCACTCGATTCGCCAAATGCGAAACCCCCAACTTCAGCGCGACAGCGGGATCGTACAAATTCTGAATGATGAAGTCCTTCATTCCCAGCGACTTTGCTTCGGCTTGTGCTACAGAGGGAATCATTTGCATGAGTCCCAACGCGTTCGCCCCCGAACGTGCCACCGGATTGAACGCGCTTTCCTGGCGAATCAGGGAAGCCGCCAACCACGGATTCGACTGGCGCACAGCTGCCTCGGCTTGAATCGTGTCCCAGTAGGGAAGGGGATAAAGATAGAGGAAGTCTTCTTCCTCAAAATCGGCGCCATAAGCTTGCCGAGCGGCCTCAGCCACCCGCAAACTACCAATGGAATCCAGCATCGCTAGACGCAGCCAAGCCACTGCGCGTGCATAGGCACGTTTATTTTTTACGGCCGACTTAGAACTCAGCAAGCGGTCCCAAATGGCCGCATCGATGTCCTGCGCTACATAGACCGCGCCATCGAAATCACCGATCGAAGCGAGCGCGTAGGTGCGCGCAAAATCGCGGTACACCGGAAGCTTGGGCTGGAGCGCATCGGACCAGTAATCCGACCAGTGCGGGGCGTGATAGGTTCCACGCGATCCTAACACCCAGTCGCTAGGCTTGTGACCCAAGCGCGCAAGCTCGAGCCCGGAGAGGTTGCTGTAGAAGGAGTAGGGCTCCGCCTTGTAGGACTTCTCAAACTCTTGCACCACGTCTTTGTCGGTCAGCTTAGGCACCTTGCCCACGCTCAAAGCAAAGGCCTGCGCATGCCAGTAGTGCCACCGCGCACGGTCCACGGGGTCGGCCAAAATTTTCTTCATGGGATCAAAGAGTGCGAGTAAATCGGCTGGATTGAGTCCCTCGCGAATCAAATCAAAGTGCAGCAACAAATTGCGCCACTGTAAATCAGCTGAAAGATCAGACGGCAATTTATTGGCTGCAATCGCCGCCGCAAAAGCCGCTCGGGCTAGAGATTTATCCTTCTTCTGCTCTACGATACGTGCCTTCAAGTACAAGAACTGACTGAGCGCAGCCTCGTGTCCGGGCGCGCGAACCATTTGCAAGAAGCGATCCGTGAACTCCTCAGCACGATCTTGTTTGTCGTAGCTCCAGACCATACGTGCCAGTTCAATCGCGCGGTCGTAAAATTTTTTCTGCTGATCGGGCTCCGTAGGCGGATCAAGCATACGACCAATTTTGAAGTACTGTTTGAGCATCTCCGGAATCTGTTCGCGCTGATCAGTGATGCGAAGAATACGAGCATGAAGCTGCAAAGCCGCCCAAAGCTTATCTGCATCTAAATCTTTTTTCGGCATGCTCAGCACTCGACGAATAGTACGCAACGCGCCCGCGCTATCGACAACTCGCACTTGCGCCTGAGCGCGAGTGATCAGCTCAGGCAACGTCATTTCCTTCAATCCCGGCGGCGAGAATTCCTTGGAAACTTCAATTCTTTCAGCCGTTCGACGAATTCGCTGCGCATCGGCGTTAAGCGGAAAGGCCACCCATAGCTCACGCAAATGATCGAGCGCAAATTCTCGCTGCGCCTTATCCGCCGGAGTTCCTGCAAGTTCTAAGCTTCGCAGCCAATAAGAAAGGGCTTCAGCTTTACCCGCAGCAATGTCTCCAGGGCGAAAAGTTTCAAGTGCCGTGCGCAACCAAGGGCGCAGGGGAGGGGCACCATAAACCTCAACCCACTCCATGATATCCCTGAGCAAATCTTTCTTCGCGGCATGCGTCGTAAGTAGAGTCCAGCCAGAATTTAGTGCACTCGCAGCGGCATCAAAACGCAGCGAATCACCAAGCACGCGCACGTACGTGGAAAAGCCTTCGGCCGAGAGCACTCCTGGCGCAGCAAAGAGCGGCTTAAGTACAAGCTCTGCGGTTTCCACCATCGACTGGGTTTGAGCGAGAGTCTTGCCCTCGGGACTCTCAAACGGTGTTGGTGGTGGCAGCCGAGACACTCCATCGTGATTCAAGAACTCCTGAAACACATCGAGCAATTTGATATCGAACAACCCGCGCTGTGCCTGGGCTGCTGAAGCCACGCGGCCGATTTCGCTCCGCACACGCAGCACTTCCTTATGCAAAACTTTTCCCGCCAACAAACGAAGCGCCGGGCTTTCGGGCGGTTCTTTTTGCAAACGCGCCACGAACTCAGTTACGGGACAAGTGAGAGTCCAGGTGGCGGGACGAACAAAGTAACCATCGACCACAGCATCGCCAGGGCTCAAGCAGCCAGTCATGAACGCGTCGTTCGGCACCTTCAGGCGGGGCCAATCGGGAGCCGTGGAAAGGGCCCGGGCGGACTGCGAAGCAAAGGGCGACACCAGCCAAACGAGGGCGCCTAAACTCCAAACTAGTCCCTTAGCTTCCATCGAAAAACCGAGTTTAACATGACCCCATAAATGGGGAGCCCCAGTGGCGGACAAAATGCGAGTTTACATAATTATAATTAGAGGCAGCGCTTGAGCCGTGCCTGAACATCGGCCTTAAGGGCCTCTATATGACCCTCAATAAAGTCTTCTAAACTCAATTGAGCATTCGCCAGTAAAGGACGCATATCTAAAGCGTATTCCACGTGCGTGCCGCGATCGGCAGAGTACGCATCAAAGTACGTGGCGTTGGCGCGCTTGCGGCCCAATGTTGCTTCCACGTAGGCCTTCTCTTTAAGCTGCGATCCGTAGACCTGCATGAGCCGCTCCAAAAGTCCCGCCCCGGCACTCACATCCAACAAGGCCTTATTATGGTCCAAAAGCCAATCGAGTCCGCGCCATACTTCGCAACCCCAAAAAGACTTGGGTTGCTGGGCTGGGTTAAGCGCGCGCACAGCCTCCACAACGCTGCGACAAACGGCCACGTGCGTGTCATGCTTGTCGGCAGGATTGTGCGTGTAAATGGCTTCGGGCTTCGCCAAAGCGAGCAGGGCGCCTAGATCTTTAAGCAAGCCCGCACGACGCCCATTTTTAAGGTCCGCGCTCGGATGATTCAGCGTTACCACGGCTAAGTAGCGCCCTAGCCTTGCCGCCTCTTCTTGCTCGGCGCGGCGCACATTCTGGACGACAACATCTTCGCCGCCGGAAGCGACCACAATCCCTAGGAACCCACCCTGAGCATTCTGCGCAGCCGTCACTATACCGTGACCCGCCATGAATTCTAAATCGTCCGGATGCGCGCCAATCGCAATGTGCGAAGCACGCCGCAGAGCTTCCGTTAACTCTAAAGCTGCAGGAGAAAACACGCGGGCTTGCGGTTGCGAAAATGACAGCGCCATGTGCGTCTATGATACCATATCGCTATGAACGCACGTCTAGCCCTAGCCACTCTCGTTATCGTTGCTTCTGCGGCACACGCCGCACCCAAGCGCAAACCGGCTGGTATGCCTAAACAAGTGCCCGACGTTGCAGCGCCGCGCCTGGGGCCCGACGGCGAGGTTGATCCCCGCTTTTTGCAAATGCATGCGTCCTTTCTGGAACAAGGAAAGAAGGAAAAGATTGGCGTGCTCTTTATTGGCGATTCCATCACGGAAGGCTGGCGCACGGTGCCCGATCTGTGGCACGAACGTTACGGTTCCTATTCGCCCGCAAACTTTGGCATTGCCGGAGATCAAACGCAGCACGTGCTCTGGCGCATTGAGCACGGCGAACTCGACGTGGTGCGGCCCAAGTTGGTCGTGCTGCTCATCGGTACGAACAACATTGATCGCAAGCCCGAAGATATTTTCGCCGGCGTGAGCAAAGTTGTGGGCGCCATTCGCGGCAAACTTCCGCAGACCAAAATTCTCCTGCTCGGAATCTTCCCGCGCGGTGCCGACCCCAAAGACAAACAAACGGCCGTGTTCCGGCAGCGCATTTACGCGGTGAACGATCGACTGGCCTATTTGGGCGATGGCCAAAAGGTGCGCTTCCTCGATATCGGCGATGAATTCGTCGACGAAGAAGGCCGTATTAAAATAGATCTCCTACCCGACGCCTTGCATCCCAACGCCGCGGGTTATGAAGTTTGGGCCAATGCCATACAGGACCACTTCAATCAAATGATTCAGTAGTGCTATAACCAGTCTCATGAAGACAAAAATTTTTAGCATTCTTAGCACCTTCGGCCTCGCCGCCACAGCCCATGCGCACCTCGACCTAGGCACTTACCAAGGTAAAGACAACTTCGGTCTCGAATGTCGCATTGCCATTAAAGAAATTAACTTTGAGTACAACTATCACCACCCGCTCAACGAGCGCGTGAGCGTGATGGTTGGTATTAACAACTACGTGCTGCAGCACTTGCCGCAAATCGACACCCTCAAAAACACGGTCACGCCGGAAGAAGGCATGCTCACCGGAGTTGCCGGAACCTCAACTAGCTCCCAAGCAGTGCGACTGAAAGTGTCACACACGCCCGGCAAGGCGGGTCCCGTGGAATTCACCGTCGTTAATCAAGACGATGATTATCCAACCAACAGCCTAACGACCGTTTGCTCTGATCTCCACAAAGTGAATTGAATTTATCCGGCGGCGAATGCGCGCCGAAACATCAGGTAAAGTAAAAAACAGGGCGTCAAGTAGCGAATGCTAAAACGCCACAGCCGGAACCAGTTATCCAGCAGCAGTCCGCGTCCGAAGATTTGTCTTTGGGCGCGGACGGGCATTTTCCAACCTACGACCCAGCTAATCACGAGTGCGGATAACGGCAAGAACCAGTCAGACCCCCAGTGCTCCATTTCTGCTCCCAATTTGGGGAGGAGCGGCAAGGCTGACAAACAGAGCGCTAAAATCCACGTATTGAGCACAGCCCGTCGCCGATTCCAGTGAAAATCGGATTCCAGCTGAAAGCTAGCCCACTCGAAAAGGGAAATAGCGGCGGCCAACCCCGCCGCCATAAGCGCAAGTAAATGTAGGAGCACCAAGGCCCCCCCACCCTGCGCAGAAATTAAAATTTCTGGCACCCAATCGAGCATGAGCACCAAAGAACTGCGCACCTCGAAATTTTTTCCGGCCGAAGTAATTCCATAGGGCGAAACAATCACTAAGCTTGCAAGCGATGCAAACAAATCGCCGGCTACCACCCAACCCACCACCTTCACGAGGGATCCTTGGCGACGCCAAAAATCCTCGCCGCCGTGCGCGGGCACCTGAGAGGCATAATAGACGTACGTGTAAAGCACTCCAAAACCAGCTGACAAACTAAACAGACTAAAGCTGGCGACCTTGAGCGCAACGTCCAGCGAGAGCGGTTGCGCGCCCCAGTAGAGAATTTTTAGCAACCCCTGATTGCCCCAAGTACTGAGAGTCCAAATGCTAAGGAACAACCAAGCTGGCAGCGCAAAACCCAGCAGCAATCGTGCGCTCGCCACGAGACGACGAGAGGTGCCCAGCGAAATCAGGGCAGCCAAGGTAACGACCAAAGCTGCCCCCGCAAAGGACCACAGCGACGAAGTGTCCACATGACTACGTAAGGTGGGGCCCGGATAACCTCCGCGCGCAAGCACCTCGAGGCCAAACATGCAAAGGCGGCCAAGAGCCACAAAGTACCCAGGAGCAATGAGCATGCACGCCCCCACACCCAGCATGGGCGCCCACGAGAGCCAGGGAATAACGGCGCGGAAGGATCGAGAATACGAACGCTGCAACCAGCGGCCCCACAGCATTTCGGCCACCACGAGGGGAGCGCCCAGCAAGAGCAAGCTTAGCACGTGAAGCAGGAGAACCCGCAAACCACCTTCGTAAAGCACGGCCGAAGGCAGCAACAAAAAGTTGCCCATCCCCACGGCAGTACCTAACCCAAGGAACACAAGGTGGCTCGGCCTCGCTAAACTCCAAGAATTAGCCTTCGTTCCTCTCACGTGAGCGACAGTTTAAATTACGGAGCCGGTTTGCGCGAGGTCTTGAAGTGCAAACGAATAGGCGTGCCCTTAAAGCCAAACTCTTCCCGCAAGCAGTTCATAAGGTAACGCTTGTAGGAAAAGTGAATGTTCGAAGCCTGCATGTTCGAGAACAACGCAAATTCAGGGGGAGAATCCTTAAATTGGGCCAAGTAGTAAAACTTAGCCGGCTTCCCACCCTGCCCCGAGGGGTGCGAGTGGTGCCGCAGTTTTGCTTCGAAAAGACGGTTCAACATGGAGGTCTGCACGCGCGTCGTGCGCCCTTCTAGCACGCTGTCGATCGTTTTCATGAGCTCCGACAAACCCTTGCCCGTAAGGCCCGACAAGCGAACCACCGGACACCAGTGCAAGAAATCCATTTTGAGATCTTTAGTGCGCTCGAGCTTCATGAGTTGGTCATGCAGCTCATCGCCCTTCATGCGGTCCCACTTGTTGAACACGAGCACCAAACTCAGACCGAAGTCCTGCGCCATGCCGGCAATCGCGGCATCTAAATCGGTCACGCCTTCGGTGGAATCAATCACGAGCAAAGCTAGCGAGGCCGTGCGGGCCGCGTCTTCGAGTTTTTGGCGGGCCACCCACTCCACGTCACGCTCTAAACGACCGGGGCGACGAACGCCCGCCGTATCCAGCAAACGCCATTCCATGCCGTGGCGAACAAAACGACTTTCAATCACATCGCGCGTGGTTCCCGCAGTTTCCGAAACCACATGACGTTCTTTGCCAATGATCGTGTTGAGGAGTGTGGATTTGCCCACGTTCGGACGCCCCAACACGACAATGGCGGGCAAGCGTTCTTGCCGGGGCACCGGAGCTTCTTCGGGCACTTCCTCGTGACCACCGAAGAAGGCATCAATTTGTTCCCAGAGTTCTGGCGTGCCGTGACCGTGCTCGGCGGAGACCGCGAGCACGCGATCAAAGCCCAGCGCGTGGTAGGAACTTTCGCTGAAACGGCGCGCATCGCTCTTGTTCGCAATAATCCAGATGGCCTTGTTGTCGATCTTCTTCTGCTTGCGCAGCCAGGTGGCGACTTCGAATTCCTCGATGCCCGCATCCTGCGTGCCGTCGACTACGAACAAAATCAAATCGGCTTCCTGCACGGCTTCGGCCGCGGCCCGTTCAATTTCGCGACCAATGGGGTGCTCCTTGAGGGAGAGCCCCACACCGCCCGTGTCCACGATGCGTACGAGACCAACGGGTGAGTTCTTCACCGTTAATTCATGGCGGTCAATGGTCACACCGGGACGATCGCAAACGATCGCGGCGCGCGTGTGAGTGAGTTTATTGAACAACGTCGACTTGCCCACGTTCGTGGGTCCAACGAGAACGATGCTGCGCGGTTTAGTAGCTTCAGTCATGACTTACTCCGAAAGGCTGTAGCCTAACTCCTGTAGTGCCGCCGGGCGGGTAGACCATTTCTCAACAACCTTAACGAACATCCGCAGAATGAGATCGTCGCCCGTAACGTCCTTGTAACGTTCGCGCACTTGAATACCGATGTCGCGAATGCGCGAGCCGCCCTTGCCCACCATGATGGGTTTCAAGCTAGTGCGCGAAACCCAAATCACAGCGTCGGCTTCGGGCCGGCGCTTAACTTTGCCATCTTCTTCGACGGCGTCGATAAAGCGTTCCACGCTACAGTCAGTTTCGTAGGGAACTTCTTTGCGGCTATTCCGGAAGACGGCCTCGCGCACCAGGTTTTGCAACAATTGCTTTTGGTTCAAATCCGTCCAAGCGTCTTGATCGTAGAGCTCGGGCCCTTCGGGCATGATGCTCTCTACGAGTTTCAGCAGGCCTTGCAGGTTCGAGTCTTTGCTCTTGAGCCCCTTGGCCGCAGCCACGGGAACGATGTGCAAGAATTCGGGCACGGTGAGAGCCGCGCGTTCCATAAGCGGGAGCAAGGAAGGCTTGTCGACCATGTCGCACTTAGAGATCGCAAGTATCCATTTGGTCTTGGCTCCCGGGTGCGTGCTGTTCTGAAGCATGTCGCGCAGCCAGCCAGCGATTTTGTCTTCGCCCCGGCGCTTTTGTTCGATATCGCGCAGGTCGCGATCGAAGGTGCGGGCATCCGCAACCCAAATAGCGACGTCGACATCTTCCAGGGCGCCTTCAACGGCCATGTGCATGGAACGCTCCAGCAAACCTTTTTGAAAGTTCACTCCCGGCGTATCCACGAGCACCAGCTGACCAGTCCAGCCGCCTTTGTCATCGTGCAACTGTACGATGCCCTTCACGTTCGAACGCGTCGTTTGCGGACGATCGGAAGTAGCGCTGAGCGGCGTTTCGAGCAGCGCATTCAGGAGCGTAGATTTACCCGCATTCGGGCGGCCGAGAATGGCCACGGTGGCGGATTTAAATGTGTTCCGCTTCTCGCCCTGCTTGCGCGCTTCGACGCGCGGTTTTTTCTTTTCGGGCTTCTTAACGGTCTTCTTTTTTTGGGCTACGGGACTCATACGGTTTTTCCTTCTCGACGGGGCGCCGGTCGGGTCGCCTTCGGGGTCGATTTACGTTTCGGAGATTTTTGAAAAATGACGCCCTTGGCTTCTAGCGCCGGGCAAAGGTTCTCGCCGTTGCGCGCGTCATCGAGTAACTGTTGCGCCGCTGCTTGCGTCGCTTCTTTTTTAGTTGCCCCCTCGGAGCGGAGCACTTCGCGGTCCTGAATCACGAGCGCCATCACGAAGCGCTTTTTATGGTCTGGACCACGCGTTTCCACACAACGGTACGAGGGTGCGCCGAGGGCGTGGCTCTGACAAAGTTCCTGCAACCGACTCTTAAAGTCGCGGCGCAAGAGACGTTCGGTGATTTCGGATTTCAGTTGCCCCTCGGACGAAACCCCATCCACGCACGAGAGAATCACGCGGCGGGCTTCTTCGAGTCCAGCATCCAAGTAAACGGCGGCGAGGACGGCCTCGAACACGTCGGCCAGCAGGGCTTCACGCTCGCGGCCGCCCGAGAGCTCCTCGCCCCGGCCCAGCCGCACTGCCAAGCCAAGCCCCAGCTTGCGGGCCGCACGGGCTAACGACGATTCCGAAACTAACTGGGAGCGCATCTTGGAGAGATCGCCCTCGCTCGTGTTCGGACTCAAACGCATGAGCGTTTCCGTAATGCAGAGGTCGATAACGGCGTCGCCTAAGAATTCTAAACGCTCGTTGTGGGATGAATCGCCAAACTCGTGATGGTGGGATCGGTGGGTCAGGGCCTCGGTTATAAGGTCAGCTTTGCGGAACTTATAACCCAGGGCCTGCTCCAGCGCACCCAGGGTGCCTGCAGTCATGGGGGCATATGTGCCCTATTTCACAGGGCACACGCAAGCGGAAAGCACGAGGTCCCGGCCGCGCGGCTAGCGCGCGGCCGCTGGAGCTTGGGCTGAGGTAGCTTCGGGAACTACCGAAACATCCAAATCTTTACGGGGACTTGGGCGCTCGGGCTCACCCGGATAGGTGAACAAATAGTTCCGAATCGCTTCGATCTGTTTGTCGGCATCGTCGCCAAAATAACCCGGCGAAGCGATGCGCGGGCCCTTCGGATTCGCGTCGTCAGCCAAGGGCCAGAGCGTGGGCATTCGGGTGCCCGGCATGATGGCCGAGGGATCGTGCAACCACTCAACAACCCAAGGTCCGCGCAAACGGGCCTTGATGTTCTGGAAGTGCGGCGCTGCGGCCGACACATCTTCACCCGGCTTACGAACTGCGTGGCAGGTCAAACAGCCTTGAGCCTGAATGAGTTTTTCGGCCTGAACACGATCGTTCGAGCTCAGCATCGTAAAGGGTTTGGGTTCGAAGGGATAAACAGCTCCATCCGAAGCAGCAAAGTACTTCGTCAGCGTCAAAGCGTGCTCGGCCGGCATCTGGAATTGGGGCATACGAATCTTCAGCCACGGACGAATGTTCACATTCGGGTTGAGCAAGTACGAGTACAGCCAATCCGTTTGTACTTTACGTCCCTCGGTGTTCAAGTTCGGCGGCCCCATAGTGGGATCGTCAGGATAGAGCGCAAGGATTTCGCCGTTTTTCTTCTCTAGAGCGTGACAGCCAATGCAGTTCTTCTGGCGAATCAAACGTTGCCCCGCAATGATCTGCTCCAAACGACCATCGATTTTTTGCACAGCTTCGTCGTCCACGTTTTTGTTTTCGTAGCCGAGAACAATGGAGGCAATGGCCTGCGCTTGCTCGTGGTTGATATTAAACTGCGGCATGCGGGCCTTGCCCTCGAAGTCGCGATTTTTACCCACATCCCAAATGCGCGGTGTACGAACCTTAGTGAAGATCCAGTCGGCACGGGAGTGCTCATAGATTTGCACGTTCTCGAAGGCAAATTTGGAAACGTCCTTAGAGCCTTCGGTTGAGAGCTCAGCTCCCAAGTTAGGCGCGTTCTCGAAGCCCGTAATGGCATGGCAGCCGTAGCAACCGTAGTGGTTGACCATCTTCTCACCCAAGTAGAGCTTCTTGTCGTCGACGGACATAGAGGCCAATTTAACCGCGGCATCGCGCGGAGGCATTTGGCCCTCTAGGTAACCCAGCACAACTTTGTCCCGAATTTTTTCGTTCGGAGTTGGCATCTGAATCTGCTCGAACTTCTCGTTGCGTTTGGAGAGCAGGTAAGCGGCAATGTCAGACACCTCTTGCTCGCTCAGCTTGAGGCTCGGCATGGCCGTGCCTTCCCAGTAGTGTTTGGGATTCGCGAGCCAAGAAACGAGCCACTCGCGCGACACCTTGGAACCCATTTGGTTCAGTTCAGGACCGAACATGGGCACGCGCGGATCTTTGTATCCGAGCACGTTCGGATCGGTCGGGTTGTTGCGCGGGAAGTCCGCTACCGCGTGACAGCCTAAACAGCCTACGGAGCCAACCATTTCTTTGCCGCGCGCTACATCGCCGGTCATGTTCGAAGCGAGTTTGAGCGGTTCGTATTTTTGCGACTTCGCAAAGAGGAAATGTGAAATAGCATCCACTTCAACCACTCCACGCGCCAGCGAGTCAGGATCGGAGTTGTTGTGGTTTTTCCAGTAGCGTGGCATGAGCGTAGAGGGCCGGAAAGAGGTCGGCTCCCACAGCCACTTGCGCACCCAGTTGGGGTCGAGTTTACCGCTCAGGTGCTGCAGCGTAGGACCCGGCTTGCGTTCCTTCGCAAGTTGTTCGAAGTGCCCCTTGAATTTGTGGCAGGTGTAGCAACCGTAACGTTCAATGAGGCGCATGCCCGCATTGAAGTTAGGCGCACCAGCGAGTTCGATTTGGCGCGCGTGACACTGCACGCACTTACCTTCGGTCATCGGCAGCGGCAGCATGGGCGTGCCGATGTCGTGGCTACGATGGTAGCCGTACTTGCTATGCCATTCGGTTTCCTGCTCTGCACTGCGCGGCGTGTGGGCCGCGAGGGTGAAGTCTGCGGATTGCGGAGCGCCCGCGTGGCAAACCGTACAGCCAACTTTTTCAACGGGGTGCGGGCTACTCGGGCCCACCATGAGATCTAGCTTGGGGTGCGACTTAAAGGGCTGCGGGAATTTTTCGAAGCCCACTTTGTCGATTGTTGCGTGACAAGTCATACAACGGTCCACGCGGGGAACTTTGTTAAAGAAGTAATCGTCCTTAAGGTGCGGCAACACCACCTGGTTGATTTTGACCGTGGGCGAAATGAAGTCCACCAGGGGAGCGTTCCGCAGAATGTTAGCCAGGTTAGCTTCGTTCTTATCGATGACTTTGCGCAGACGATCGCGCTCGCGCGTCATCGCCAGCATAGAGTCTTCGACTTTGCTACGATCAGCAAGAATGTCTTTTTTCGTTTGGAGAGCCGCGTTCTTTTGGCGCTCAGCTTCGTCGGCCAGGCGCTTGAGTTTATCCACCTGCGCAGCGAGTTCTTTGTACTCTTTTTGGAGTTTCTTGGCGCCCGGCTCGCGATGTTTCAGGCTCTCTTCGAGTTCGAAGAGGAGGGCATCGAGACGACCTTTGGCAAATTGGAAATCCTGGTTGGCGCGGTAGTACAGCGCCGAACGATGCTGAATGCCGGCGTCGGCATCGCTCACGAGGGCGGCGTTTTTAGCTTCGGTCTCGGCAATTTGTTTTTCAAGGGCCGCTAGTTTCGATTTGTCCATGGCGTTTTGCGCCTGAACCAATTTGCGTTCGCCAATAGCGGCAGCGATGCGCTGACTCTGACGAGCGTAAGACTTCCAGGGACGATCGTAATCCTGAATCACTGCCCAGATCGTAATGATCAAAAGCGAAATAGAAGCGATCGCAAACCACTTCGAAAGTTTTTTGGTGTTGTACACCGTATCTTTGGGGTCAGTCGCAGCCATCTTTTCCGCTTTCCTCAAATGTTGAACAGGTACTCAGGAATCGACACGAAGTACTTCAGGTTAAAGGACCAGCGAAGGTACATCTTCACCGGCAGAGCCACCATGATGAGGCCCAGGTTCATAACCAGGTTGTAACGCACGAAACCCAGCTTCTCGTACAATTTACCGCACACCGTAGCCGCCAGAACGGGCGGCAACACGAAGAGGTAAACGGCCACGAGTGCCAAACCGAAGCCCTCACGAACGAGAATGTTCGCAGGCAAACCTACGTTCAGCAGGCGCACCCAAATAAGCTCGGACAAGTTAATGTTGTTAAGGGCCACAACCTTGTGTTTGTCCCACATTTCAAAGGGACCAAAGAAGTTCCAGCCCGGACCACGCATGAAGGTGCCCAGGAAGATGAGCGAAATCCACAACACGATAAAGCCAAAGCCGAACACCCACAGCGCGTAGTAGCGCTCCTTAATGGTGTAGTAGCCGTTGCCCTTGGGGTTGATGTCCACGTACGGAATGGCGATGAGGCCCACGATGATGAGCGAGGGCAAAACCACGCCGGCGATCCACGGATCGTAGTACACGAGCATTTCTTGCAGCCCCAGGAAGTACCAGGGAGCCTTCGCCACAGCGGGAGTCACACCAGCGTTAGCCGGTTCTTCAAGGGGAGCCTTAAGCAACACGGCCCAACCAATAAGGAAGGCCGTGAAGAGAACCATACAGATAAGCTCGGAGTAAACGAGATCGGGCCAGGTGTAGACTTTTTTGTCCGACTCCATCTTTTCGAGGTTCGGCTTGCCTTCGGCCATGAGTCGATCGCTCACCAGACCGCGACGCATGGCGAGCCAGAAGAAAAACGCCACGCCGTACGACATAAGCCAAATGGGCACGTTGTCGGGCTTAGTGGCTTCCCGATAGAAGTTAGGGTCCGTCAAGCCAAAGCCCATGCCAATGAAGGAAGCAATCAGCGCACGCACCATAACCTTGGGCTCGGTCCAAACGTGCGCGTACTTCATAAGCCACCACCAACCCACGCAAAACAGGGTGAAGTAAATCACCGGGTTGGAGAGGAAGTTGACGACGTGCCTAAGGAATTCCATCATTTTTTCCCTACCCCAAAATCAAAGCGGACCCGAAATACCGCCGTCTTTACGAACGCGCCAAAAGTGAATCGCAATGAGCAACGTAACGATGAACGGAATTGCGATGCAGTGAAGAACGTAGAAACGCAGCAGGGTTGCTTCGCCAATGAATCGACCCGCTAACAAACCAAACTTCGCGTCGTTCCCGTTGTGGACAAGGCTGATGTCCCCAATTTTGAGGAGCATCGTGCCTGGTCCCTCCACACCCGCGAGCGGCGTAGCGGCACCCATGTTGGCGCCCACCGTGATGGCCCAAATAGCCAATTGATCCCAAGGAAGGAGGTAACCCGTAAACGAGAGCATCATGGTGAGAACGAGGAGAATAACTCCCACGCCCCAGTTGAATTCCCGAGGGGGTTTGTACGAACCCGTCATGAAAACACGGAACATGTGCAGCCAAACGGTGATCACCATGGAGTGTGCGCCCCAGCGGTGAATTTCGCGCAGAATGCCCAGGGGCACGTGCTCGCGGAGGGCGATGATGTCGTTATACGCAAACTCCAGCGTGGGCCGGTAGTAGAACATCAACAAAATGCCCGTGACCGACTCCACCAGGAACAAGAAGAAGGTCAATCCACCCATGCACCAGGTAAAGGACATCCGCACGCCGGAGCGACGGGTCTTCACCGGGTGAAGGTGGAGGAACACGTTCGAGAGAACGGCGAGCGACTGGTCGCGAGGGTTGTCGGGTAAACCGTGGCGGAAAATGGATTTCCAAACCTGGGTGTTGCGAAGATCGTCCCACAAAGAACGAAGGGGATTGGGCACCGTCTAGTCTCCTTATTTAAACTTTCAACATGAAATCCGGATCGTTCCACTGGATGGCGTAACGAATTGACCGGGACTTATCGACTTTCAAGTAACCGGTTTCGTCGATGGACACTGCAAAACGTTCGAGGGGTCGCGGCGCGGGCCCCTCGAAGTTCAAACCGGTGATGCGGTAACCACTTCCGTGGCAAGGACACTTAAATTTGTTTTCAGCGGGCAGCCAGTTCGGCGTGCAACCGAGGTGAGTGCAAACCGTGGAGAGCGCGTAGATGCCATCGGGCGACTTTACAATCCAAACGGATTGAGTGTCTTTGAATCTTTCATCAACCCCGGGCGAGAAGTCCGAAGGCGGAGCAGCGCGGAAAACGGAAGGTTTTTCAAAGAGTACGTTCGGAAACAAGAAGCGGCCGATAAGCGTAGCAAACGCGCCGCCGACAACGGAGAACGTCAACCATCCCACCCAGAACCATGAGAAAAATTCGCGTCTCGTAACGCCTTCTTCTGTGTTATTTTCAGCCATACTTGCCATCCTCGCAAACCGGTCCAAACACCTTAATTACCGCCGTTTTTTCTATTTTTGCAACGTGTTAGTACTTCTTTGTGAAAGAATTTCTTTTGCTGCTTGTCGTAACTTTAAGTTCACGTGCTCACGGGAGACTTTTTCGACCATCGCCACTAGCTGAGAATCTTGGGTTCGAAGCGCTGCCCGCATGGCTTCACGATACACCTCAAACAGGGAATACGTTAGGCCTGCGCTCTCGATCGTAGCTCTTTCGAGCAGGTCCCGCAGCAGGGGCAGGACCTCGGGCCGGCCGGGGCCGGCTAAGGCAATGGCCGCGTTCCAACGGACATCTTGCACCGAATCTTCAAGTAAGACTTTAAGTTTGGCCCGCGCTAAGTTTTGGCTTTCCGTCAGCGACGAGCTCAGCGCACTGCCCAGAGCAAAGGCTGCAACCTTGCGCACCGAAGGGTCGCTGTGCACGGCCGCCTCGGCAAACAACTGAACCGCAGCCGGATCCTGCGCCCCCAGCCGAGCGAGCGAAACCAAAGCCATAACGCGCGCGTCAAGGCAGTCATCGGCAGGCAAAGCCCTAATGAAGTTTTGGAGCACCGGCCGCGCATCGTCGGCAACTCGGGCATAGCCCAGAAGTGCGGCTTGCGTGGTTACGGTGACGGGATCGTGCCCGCGGCACTCGGCCGAACGGAGGAACTCCGGCCCCACCACGCGGATTTGTTCGGAGCTCAGGCGCAAAGCTTCGAGATCGGACGAATGAGCTGCATCGGCCTCTTGCAACTGGCGCAGCCATTCCACGGCGGCCATGCGCCGCACTTCGGTACGCCCGTCGGTCATCTTCAGGAAAAGGTCCTGGGCGTCGTGCTTTTCAAAGGCCGCCCAGCGGAAGAATCCAAACAGGGCGCCCGCAAAGGCCACCACCACCACCATGAGGGTGAGCGATCGGCCAAAAATGGAACTGAAAGTCGCCTTGGTCGTCCTTTTCTTAACTTCAGGAAGCGGGACCTCGGATGCTTTCATCCTTTCGGGAAGGGATTGTCGTCTTTGAAGTTGAGGTAATCGTACACGAGCTTGTCGCGATCAAACTTGGAGTATTCGTACTCTGTCGTGTGCACAAGGCACTCGGTCGGACAAACTTCAGTGCAAAGACCGCAGAAGCAGCAAAGCGCTTCGTCGATATCGAATTGCAATAGCTTGAGCTTGAGGGGCTTGCTGCCGAACTGCGGCGGCGTTTTTGCATCGGGGTTTTCTTCGGCCGTCTTCTTGCGGCTGTCGATGGTGATGCACTCCACGGGGCAAATCACCGCGCACTGATTGCAGGCGATGCAACCTTCGACGTGGTTGAAGAGACGGTTCCGAGAATTGGCCGGAATATTGTCTTTCACTTCGGGGTAGCTCACCGTAACGGGGCCGGCGCCGTAGTTGTAACCACCCGAAGTTTTGCGCATGCCGTTGGACTTTAGAAAGGCGCGCATCGTAATGGTGAGGCCTTTTGTGCAAGTCTGCACGGCATCAACGATGTTAGCGAAGTATTCCTTTACGGAACCGGGTTCGGGTTGCTGATTTGCGGAACTCATTAGCGATCCACCTCTCCCAAAACGATATCAATACTACCGATGTAGGCCACAACGTCGGCCAGCATCATGCCGCTGCAAACTTCATCCATCGACGAGACCGCAATGAATCCCGGCGATTTAGCTTTCAAGCGTAGCGGCTTTTTAGAGCCGTCCGAAACCATATAGTAGCCCAACGCTCCGCGCGGACATTCGGTTTCAACGTAAATCTCGCCCACGGGCTTAACGGCCTTGGGCACCTTGCCCATAGATTCGCCTTCGGGCAGCGCTTTAACGGCCTGTTCGATAATTTTGAGGCTTTCGAACATTTCCTTAATGCGCACGTAGTAGCGGTTCCAGCAGTCACCCACGGTGCCTTTTTCGCCGGTACCGACGCACACGTTGAACTCGTATTTTTCGTAGCCCGAGTAGGGCTTGTCGCGGCGCAAATCCCAATCAATGCCGCTACCGCGCAAGTTCGGCCCGCTGAAGCCGTAGGAAATGGCCAGCTCAGGGCTCACCACGCCAATGTTAGCGGTGCGCTGCACGAAGATAGAGTTGAACGAGAGCAGCTCGTTGATCTCTTCGAGTTGCGGTTTGAAGTAAGCGCAGAAGTCTTTAACCTTGTCCTGTAGGCCACGGCTCATGTCGCGCGAAACGCCGCCCGGACGAATGTAGTTATAAAGGAGACGCGCGCCACAGAGTTCCTCAAAAATGCTGAGGATGTGTTCGCGGTCGCGGAAGGCGTATAAGAAGGGCGTGAAGCCACCCATATCGAGGCCGTAGGTACCGATCGCCAGCAAGTGCGAAGCAATGCGGTTTAACTCGCACACAATGACGCGAATGGCTTGCGCGCGCTCGGGAACTTCGCTCTCAATGAGGCGTTCGATAGCCAAGCAAAGGCCCAGCTCCATGTTCATGGAAGCCACGTAGTCCATGCGATCCGTGAAGGGCACCACCTGCAAGTACTCGCGTGATTCGGCATGTTTTTCGAAGCAACGATGCAGATAGCCGATGTCCGGATAAGCACCCTTGATGATTTCACCGTCGGTGACAATCTCTACCCGTAGCACCCCGTGCGTGGACGGATGCTGCGGACCCATGTTGATGGTCAGCTCTTGCGTGCTGAACTGGGAGTCGAACTCCTGTTCCGTATGTTTTTCCGTGTGAACACTCATAGGGGAACCTTCATGCCGTTGTATTCTTCGGGGAAGACGTAATCTTTACGGAGCGGATGCCCCACCCAATCGGCCGGCAGCAAAAGCCGCTGCAGGTTGGGATGATTCGAAAAGTTCATGCCGAACATGTCGTAGCACTCACGCTCGTACCAGTTCGCAGCGCGGTAAACTTCTACGACGGAAGGCACCGTGGCCTGGTCGCGCTCGATGCGCACTTTGATGGTCATGTAAAAGCGGTGCGCGTAGGAGAACAAATTATAAACCACCGTCATGTGGCCTTTAGAATCGGCCGCGCCGGGATCGGCCACGGGCGTCGGGGTGCCTTCGGCCGAAGGCGGTTGCGCCACGTAATCGGCCGCGCTGATGCAGAGCAAGCTGGTCAGATAAAAGCGTTCGTCGTCGCGCAGGAAGCGAAGCACATCGGCAATTTTCGCGGTTTCAACCACCACGAAGGGATCGCCCTTGTGCGATTTCTCGACGCCCTTAACAACGCCCGCGCCCAACTTTTTAGTGAGGGCTTCGGCCACGTCGTCGACGGACTTCGGAACTGCCGTACCCAACACTTTGGGCACAGGAGCAACGGGAACTGGGGTATAGGTCAGCTTTACGGAGCTACGGTCTGACATCGCAAATCACTGTAATGTTCGAAGCTTAAATTGACAAGGCGTCCTTAGAAAACGAAGAAGGAGTCCTTCATGAAGCCCGACATTCAACTTATTCCACCCGCTCCGGGCCTCTGGAACCGACTCCAACGCTTGCGCTCCATTCTGTCCTACACCGTTTGGGGAACCTTGCAGCTGGGCAAGTTCGCCAAACCCGACTCGCCCTTCACCAAGGCCGACGCCGCCGAGGGCATTAAGAACTGGGCTAAGTTCTGCTGCGACACCCTTGGGCTGGAGATTCACGTAAAGGGCAAGCCCTTGCTAAGCGAGCCCTGCCTCTACGTGTCCAACCATGTGAGCTACGTGGACATCCCCCTGCTCATGTCGATGCTACCCATTACCTTTGTGGCCAAAAAGGAAGTCTCCAAATGGCCCATTTTTGGAGCGGCTACCACTGCTGCTGGCACAGTTTACATTGACCGCGGCTCCATGAAGTCGCGCACGGCCGTATCGCAGGCCATTTCGGACGCCATCATGATCGAGAAGAAGAACATCGGCTTGTTTCCGGAAGGAACCTCGTCGATCGACGTCAAACAGTGGCGCCGCGGGGCCTTCGGCATTGCCCAAGAAAAGGGCTTCAAGGTGCAGGCCATTCGGATTTTGTACCATCCACTCCGCGAAACGGCCTTTATCGACGACGACGGCCTGCTGCCGCATCTTTGGTCATTGATGTCTCAGCCCAAAATCGAAGCGCACATCGAGTTCTTCGAGCCCATCGTGATTACCGACCGCGAAGAAGACTGCCGCCGTTTAGAGAAAATGGTGCGCGACTCCTTCCACACCCTGCGCGCCGAACTCACCGCGAACGAGATTCAGTAATTTTCGACTAAATTTCAGGCGATGAGCCAAAGCCACACACATCATTCAGGGTTTAGGAGCATCTCGCTTCATGGCCCGAGTGCCGAAGGATTTAATTCCTCGCCGCAAATTGCAGGAGCTGCAAAGCAGCTGCAAGTTATCCGGAGCGGAGTCTCCGCCCAGTGCGAAGGGGCGAACGTGATCAAAGTTAAGTTGGTGGATAGAGCCACACCCGGAGCATTTGCCCCCCGCTTTCTGCCAAACGGCATATTTAGTTCTCTTCGGTATGTAACGCGTGCGTTTGGGGGGAGCCACTCCGGCGCCGGAGTGATCGCGCATCGGTGCCGAGGCCATCTGTTTGCGGCCAAAGCGCTTTTCAAGGAGTCGCTCCTTGCTGAGCCGCGCCATTTCCCCCACAAGCTCGACCATGTTCAGAGTTGCACCTTTGGGGCCGAGCAAAGATCGAACTTCGTCGAGTCCATTTTTAAGTTCCTGATTTATGACAAAGCTCACTTCTGTGTGCTCGGTACTCACGATTCGCTCCCGTTCCCGCGGAAGCACTTGCACGGGACTGATGGCGAGCAAGACTTTGAGCCCCTCCCGCGAGGATTTGTCTTCGAGCCTGGCTAGAACTTCGATCTTCTGCGCAGGGCTCATGGCTCTTTCGGGCTGGGCCCGTTTGAGGTCGCGAAAGAAACTCTGCGCTTGGCAGATGTTCGTAAGGTTGAGGGCCCCCGATTCGATCTTGGGCGCGACTTCGGGCAGTTCCGTCATCAAACGCATTGCCTGAATTCTACGGCCCGCCGCCGCTTCGGAATAACTCAGCTCATGCACGGCATATTCAAAGAGGGACGGATACTTGAGATCAGCAAACAATTTGCGCCGCTCAATCTCCTGCAGGTGGCGCAGCACATCCATCGTTACGGCCCGTTCTTTTTGCGCAAGCGCTTTGGTAGCCGAGAGGAGTTCCGAGTCTTTCAGGGCACGAATCATGTTCATGCAGAAGGCTATATCATGGGTTTTCCGGAGCACTTTTTTGCGATGATTCAGATGAAAAGCAGACTCCCGTCTAGAGCGCGCAGGCGCCTCGCCATTGAGATTTCTTGAAGCGAAAAATTATTTTTGTAAAACGAATGCGGAATCTACGCGCAGCACCCAGCCTACGAGGCGTAAAAATGCGTCAATAAAAATCGAATAGAAAAGAGAAAAATTTTCACCAAAAACTTTTTTATTTCCAAAAGCTGCCAAAGTTTCACTCCGGCGCCGGAGTGAAAATGGCGTGCCCGGCAGGGCTCGAACCTGCGACCATCTGATTAGAAATCAGATGCTCTATCCAGCTGAGCTACGGGCACGCGCGCCGGAATAGCCATAATGATGGGAATCGGAAGACCAGGCAAGCCGATTTAAATGGCACCGCGCTTAGGCGACTTTGCGCGCGTCCTGCGCAGCGGACAGCATGTACTCGCGCAGTTCTAGGGCAGGCTTGAAGGAGGGGGTACCGGCCAACACGGCCTCTACAATACCCAACGCCCGTTCCGTCTGCCCGATTTCCCAGAGGACTTTGCCCTCGAAGACTTTCATGTGACGTTTTTCGAAGTCGCCCAACGATTCGGAGCTAAAATTTTCTACGAGGGGGAACGCTTCGTGGTACATGCCGCGCTTCAGGAGCATGCGCACGAGCGGCACGCGCAAAATATCTAGCGAAGCCTCGTTAAAAGCGCCCTGCAAATATTCGAGCGCCTCGTCGCTATCCCGTTCCGGCAGGGCCAAATACTCCTGGTACAAGCGCCAGGCCCGCACGCGAGGGGTGCCGAAGTAATCGCCAAAGTAAGCTAGCGCCGCGCCCACGGCCAATCCCGACAGCGCCATGCCCAGGTTCTCGCGCAGGTTGGCCACGCAAAATACCGAGGACACGCCGAGCGGAATCCAAACCAGCAGGTTGCGGGGTTGTTTGAAATGGCCGGGCACATGGGGCTTCATACGACCCCTTCTTTTCGGCGGAAGGCCCCCTTCTCTTGAGAAAGAGAGCTGTTAAAGTCGAGGAAATGAAGTGTTTTTCGTCACTTACCCCGCTCGCCTGCCTTCTCGTGTTGCCGCTTCTCGGCAGCTGTTCTTCGCACCGAGGGGCCGGCACGAAAGAGCCTTCGGGCGACATTCCCCTAACTCAGGCCGATGCCGAGCGCCGCTCGGGGCGCATCACCGACATTCGCTACATCATGTCCTTCAAGCTGGGCAGCGAGGCCCCAAACTTTTCGGGCACCACGCAAATTAAATTCAACCTCACTAGTGCGCGTTCGGATTTGCGCGTGGACTTTCAGGACGGCGACATCGAATCCGTCGAGGCCAATGGTAAGCCCGTGCGCTTCACTCGGCAGCCCGATTTTTTTATGGTCGACTCGGATGGGCTGCAGCGCGGTCCCAACGAAATCGTGGTGCACTACAAACATGCGTACAGCAATTCCGGAGCGGGATTGTACCGCTTTAAAGATCCCGAAGACGGCCTGACTTATTTGTACACGGACTTCGAACCACGCGATGCCTCCAAACTCTTTCCGTGTTTTGACCAACCCGACCTCAAAGCCCGCTACACCCTGACTGCGGAAGTTCCCACCGGCTGGACCGTTATCAGCTCCACCTACGCCCAAAAAATTACGAACAAGGGCAAAACCCGCATTTGGAGTTTTCCGGAGAGCGCCTCCTTCAGCACCTATTTGTTCTCGCTGCACGCCGGCCCCTACAAGATGTGGAAGGGAGCGAAAACGGCTAACGGCACTCCGCTGCGCCTGTTCGCGCGCCAATCCTTTGCGAAGTACGTGAACCCCACGGAGTGGTTCAAAGTTTCGCGCCAGGGTTTTGATTTTTACGACGAGTACTTCGACTACAAATATCCCTTCGGGAAGTACGACCAAGTCATCGTGCCCGACTTCAACGCCGGCGCCATGGAAAACGTAGCCGCCGTAACCTTCGCCGAGCACCTTGTTCCACGCGGCAAACCCTCGCGGGTGGAGAGCGAGCACTTGGCCGAAGTCATTCTGCACGAGATGGCCCACATGTGGTTCGGCAACTTGGTCACTATGAAATGGTGGGACGATGTGTGGCTAAACGAAAGTTTTGCCACCTACATGGCCGCCCTCAGCTCGTCCGAAGCCACCGACTTTGGCGACGAGGCTTGGCGCTCGTTCTTTAACGGCAGCAAGCAGTGGGCCTACTTTACGGACGCACAAATAACCACGCACCCGATTGAAGGTAGCGCACCCGACACCGTGACGGCCTTCGCCAACTTCGATGGCATCACCTACGGCAAGGGCGCTGCCGTGATCAAACAATTGGCCCACTACCTGAGCGACGATAAATTTCGCACGGGCGTGCGCGCTTACTTTCAGCGTCATGCTTTCGGCAACGCCACGCGTGCGGACTTTACCCGCGCACTTTCCGAAGCCGCGCATCTGCCGCTCGAAGATTGGGCCAGCGAATGGTTACAAACCACCGGCGCCAACGTGATTGAAGCTTCCTACAGCTGCGCGGACGGCAAGATCAGCGACTTCGAAATTCACCAGAGCGGCCTTCCCCTGCGCACGCACCGCACGCTCTTGGGTCTGTACGTGACCGGCACCCACAACCGTCTGGTCGAACAAGAACCCATCGCCGTAACCTACGCGGGCGAACTCACGAAAGTTTCCGAAGCCGTGGGGCGCGAATGTCCCTCGGCGATTTATCTGAACCATGGCGATTACGATTACGTGCGAGTAAAACTCGACCCCGGTACCATTGCGCAACTCAAACACGATTCGCTATCAATTGGCGAAGCCGATGCCCGGGCCATGATGATGGAGTCGCTATGGAGCATGGTGCGCGAAACGGAACTCAGCCTGCAGGAGTACGCAAATTTAGCGATTCGCCATCTGCGTGGAGAAACTGATTTGCAGGTGAGTCGAAAAATTATTGATCACCTTGGCGTGGTCTTCGACTACTTCCCCCAATTGGAAGACGAAGAAATCGCAGCCCGGCATACGCTCGAAAGAAACTTAGAAAGTCAGCTCTGGAAGCAACTTAGCGTGAGTGCACCCGGCTCGGACTTCCAAAAACTATGGCTCGAAGCCGTAACGACTTTTTCCAAAACCGAAGTCGCGCAACAGGGCTTGCGCAGCTTTTTGGCGGGCGAAGGGTTGCCCCGGGGCCTGGTGCTTGACCAAGATCACCGCTGGGAAATTGTGCAACGCCTGAGCGCGCTCGGTGCGCGAGGGGCCGCGACGCTTCGTCAGCAGGAGCGCGAGCGCGATCGGTCAAGTGAGGGCCAACAGAGCTTTATTTCGGCCGAAGCCGCGCAACCCGACCTAGCCGCCAAGAAAAAATGGCTGAGCGAGATATTCGCACCGCAGAGTCCACGCAAGTTTTCGGAGCTCCATGCCGCCATGAATGGTTTTTTCCCGCGCGAGCAAAACTCCTTCAAAGCTCTACTGGCCGACGACATTTTACGGAACCTCGCCACGGCCGAAAGTTACGCCGAACAAGAATTCCTTTCGGCGGCCTCGTGGGAACTCGCCCCTACTCACTGCGAACCCGCGAGCGTGCAACGCATGGACAAGTTTCTCGCTGCGCACCGCAACCTGCCCACGATTATGGATCGACACCTGCGCACCGCCCACGCCGAGGACGAACGCTGCGTGAGCATACGCGCACTAGCCTCGAAGCAATTGCTATCGCCGCTCGATCAGACTTCGACGAAATCCAGATCCTTGTGAAAGGTTTCTTCAATATGGGTGGCCGCCCACAGGGCCACCAGCACACAGCCTAAACAAACAATGAGACCAGCGTACACTAAACCGTAGGCTGGAATCAGGGCGCGGAACATGGGAATTAAACCAATCACCGATCCCCGCACCAAGTTCGGCGCGCTGGTAGCCACCGTGGCGCGCAAATTAGTGCCGAACTGCTCGGCCGCGATAGTCACAAAGATTGCCCAAAAGCCCACCGAAAAACCCAGTGGCACGGCAGCGGCATAGAGCGAGAAAGCCGAGTGATGCGGCCAAAGCAAATACAAACACGTGGTCAGCGCACTTGTAATCAAAAAGACGCGCAAAACTTTTTTGCGACTCCGCAGAGTTTGGCTCAACACACCACTCGTAAAATCGCCGAGCACCAGGCCTATGTAGAAGAAGAGCACAGAGCGACCGGCGCTCACTGTTTCCGTAACGCCCATGGCCCGCGCAAATTCGGGCGAAAAGGCAATCAGAATGCCCAAGAAAGCCCAGGTCGGAGCCCCCACCAAAATAGATTTCACAAAGCGAAAGAATCTCTCGCGCGTGCGTACAAGCATAAGCAAGTTGCCCTTTTGCACGTGCTCGTGGTGGCCAATTTTGGCAAAGAGCCCCGACTCATTCACCGACACCCGCAAAATGAGCAACGACAAGCCCAGCCCGCCCCCAATGAAGAACGAAATGCGCCAGCTGAAGTAATCGCCCACGAGCGCCGCCACGATGGCGCCGGCCACGCCCACGGTGGCCACCACCGTGGTGGCCAGGCCACGCTTTTCCTTCGGCATGATTTCAGAAACGAGCGTGATGCCCGCCCCCAACTCTCCGGCCAAGCCGATGCCCGCAATGAAGCGCAGCAAAGCGTAAAGTTCTACCGAGTGCACAAAGCCATTCAGAATGTTGGCCGAAGAATAAAGCAGAATGGATCCAAAGAGTACGGAGAGGCGACCGCGACGGTCGCCCCAGATACCCCACAGAATGCCACCCATGAGCATGCCGCCCATTTGCGCATTCAGCAGACGCGTTCCCACGGTGAGAAGTTCATCGCCCGAGTAACCCAGCGACTGCAAACTCGCCACCCGTACGATATTGAACAAAATAAGGTCGTAAACATCTACGAAATAGCCCAGCGCCGCCACAATGATGGCCGCCATTTGCGCCCGAGAGAGAGACTTCAGCATATAGGGGACAAAATAAGGGTTACTCCGTAAAAGGACAAGTCATCCAGAATCCGGTGCCGACCTGACAAATTGGAAAGACAGCACCGGCCGAACCCGCTTCCCCCACAGGTCCCGAAGCTCCGCTGGGACCATAGGGGCCAACCCCTCCGCCTTGGCCACAAACAGGAAAATTCATTCCTTGCTCTCCCCCTAAACCTCCGCTTCCGCCTTCGCCCCCCGGACCTCCAGCGCCGCCCTCTCCAGACTGCAGATCAAATTCCACGCGAAAATCGTCGCTTGGGTTGTCCACCCTAATCCGTACTTGAGCAGAATCACCTCCGGAAGCTCCTCTTTGTCCCCTATGCCCCGATTCTCCGGGTAGCCCGCGCTTGCCTTCGCCGGCTTGCCTCATACACACCATTCCCAGCACGTAAGCATCATCGCCTGGCGCTCCACGGCCACCCGTTGCACCATCTTGTCCTTTGGCACCGGTGCCTCCATTTTCGCCTCGCCCCTCGACTCGCAGCAGGCCCCGCATTCGATGCGCATGAAGGTCAATTCGCCCACCGGACTTCCCAATAGCGCCTGGCCCCGCAGTCTGCCCCTTGGGAAAAGTTATGATCACTCCCCCCTCAGAAACAATCTCGTCCGCGACGAGCTGAACCGCCTGGCCGCCGGTCCAAAGGCGACTACCGGCCCTTAAGAAAACTCGGCCATAGCCAGTCCCCAAATCGTTCCAGGCCAAATCGCCCTCCACCACTCGATCACGAGGAATATCGACCGTCGCAACATTAAGTTCCGTGGTTTGCGCCCCCGCCAAAGCAACCAACGCATAGTTGTATTTGATGCCAGGGACTGACGGCCGATCCTCGAAAGTCACCGTTCCTGGGGGCAATTCAATCTGAAGGGCCGAGCCATCGGCCCCTCGACGGCGCAGGGCCAACGAAGGCAACTTGGCCTCCCAGTTTAGAATCACCCGGTAATCGTTCGCCTCTGAACCTGACTCCAAGCGGGCAGAAAAGGGGACGAGACCCTCCTGCGAAACGGGGCCAGGAGCTGCAGCCTCCGGCGCCAAGGGGGCCGGGGCCCCCGGAGTGTCCGGCTTTTCGGATGCCTTCTCCGCAGATTTCTTGAAAGCGCACGCAGGTAGCAGCGAAAGCGAAAGCGCAACGGGTAAAAACAGATACTTCATGGGAAAACTCCTTCTGGACCGACGGGCCCGCGCGTTTCCCAGCAAGCTTCGTTCCAGATCCCCGTTGTCTTTTGGGGCGTTTGATTTTAAGCCATCAGCCCATGAGTAACAAAGGACCCGTTTCGCAGTTCATCACCCACCACTACCGTCACTTCAACGCGGCTGCCCTGGTAGACGCCGCGAAGGGTTACGAAAAACTCATCAACGACGGCGGCAAAATGTTCGTCACGCTGGCCGGCGCCATGAGCACGGCCGAACTCGGCCTGTCGCTGGCCGAAATGATTCGTCAGGACAAAGTTCACGGCATTTGCTGCACGGGCGCGAACCTCGAGGAAGACGTGTTCAACCTGGTGGCCCACGATTTCTACGAACGCGTACCGAACTACCGCGACCTCACCCCGGCCGACGAAGTTCGTCTGCTGGAAAAACATATGAACCGCGTTACGGACACCTGCATTCCCGAAATGGAAGCTATGCGCCGGATTGAAACGGCCGTCCTGGAAGAATGGGTGGCCGCCGACAAAGCTGGCCAGCGCTTTTTCCCGCACGAATTTTTCTACAAAATTCTTCTGAGCGGCAAGCTCAAGAAGTCCTACCAAATTGACCCCAAAAACAGCTGGCTCCTAGCTGCGGCCGAAAAGAACCTGCCGATGTTCGTTCCGGGCTGGGAAGACGCCACCCTGGGCAACATGTACGCGGGTCACGTGATGACCGGCGACGTGAAAAACGTACACACCGTGCGCACGGGCATTGAGTACATGATGCGCCTGGCTGACTGGTACACCGAGCTGACCAAGAAAAACCCGCTCGGATTTTTCCAAATCGGCGGCGGCATTGCGGGCGACTTCCCCATTTGCGTGGTGCCCATGCTGCACCAAGATTTGCAACGCGATCACGTTCCCCTCTGGGCTTACTTCTGCCAGATCAGCGATTCGACCACGAGCTACGGCTCGTACTCGGGCGCCGTTCCGAACGAAAAAATCACCTGGGGCAAATTGGGCGAAAAAACGCCCAAGTACATCGTAGAGTCGGACGCAACGATCGTGGCGCCGCTGCTGTTCGCTTACGTTTTAGGCTGGTAATATCGGGGGATGGCATCCCCCAAACGTAACGCCCGCGCAAAGTATCCCGAAGACTCCGCCGTTCACACGACGGAGTTTGTTCTTCCGCAACATACGAACCAGCTGGGCGCCATCTTCGGTGGCGTGCTCATGAGCTGGATTGATATTTGCGCCGCCATTGCGGCTTCGCGCCACAGCGGCCGCACTTGTGTGACGGCGAGTATTGATCAGCTGAATTTCTTGCGCCCCATCCGCAAAGGCTACGTTGTTAACCTTGCCGCTCGAGTAACGGCCGTGCACACCACCAGCTGCGAAGTCATGGTGGAAGTGCAGGGCGAAAACGTGATCAGCGGCGAATGCTTCCATACCGCCAAAGCTTTTTTAACTTTCGTGGCGCTCGACGAGGAGGGGCGTCCCACCCCCATGCCTCCGCTCACTCCACGCAACGCGCATGATCGGGTGCTTATAGAACAGGCCAAGCTCCGCCGTAAGCATCGCATTAAACTCAAGAAGGTGGTCGACGCAGCCGAGCGCTAGCTAGTCGTTAGTTATCGCAGTCGTCGCGCTGCGTGTATTCCATCAGCTGCGAAAGCACGGCTTGGCGTGATTTGCGCTTCTTCTTTTTCTTGGGCGTAGAGATGGGCGCCTCGAAGTCGTCCTTCTGAGTATTGAACTCCGGGACAACCCATTCGGGAACATCGATTTTTACGGTGGCCCCCGTGCCCGGATTCCCGGCGTCGCGCCACATCGCGGACAGTACGAGTGCGGTCGTAGCCCCGCCGTCCGCCAAGCGATGCTGCGCGATCAGCCGTAAAGCAGTCGCCCCATCGCCACTCCTACCCATTTGCTTGTCGGTGTTGATGACGTTGTCTTTTTCGGCAAACGCCCGCTTCACTTCGTTCAGCAAATTCTGTTTGAGCGTGCCGCCAAATTGCGCGGTGAACTCCGTATTCGTCAACAGCGCTTGCGCTTCTTGTTCCGCCGCGGTTTCGAGAGCAGGACGCTGCTTGGTGATGTTTTTGGTTTCGAAGAACATGTGAATGCCCTTGTCGCCCGTTTCTTCACCATCATAGTTTTTAGAAACATGCAGCGGCTGCGACAAATCACCCGTGTAGTGAGTCATCGTGCCCGCCATTTGCAAACCGCGCTCAAAATCGCCCGACCGAAAAGCCTCTACGGCCAAGTCGTAGAGCTGCTTGATTCGCCACATGGCCGTGCCGTTCGTGGTTACAAACTCTTCGGTGTAGCGCTGAACCGCATCCTGATAGCCAAAGGGAAAAGTTGCCAGCTGAGTCTGGTCCTGCGGATTCGCAAAGTAGTTGTCGATCTGCAACCAGTGATTGGGTTTTTCTTTGTCGGCATCCGGTCCCACTTTCCAGTGGTCATCGGGCGCCGTGGTGAGCGTGGTGAGATTTTCTTTGTTGGCTTGCCAGAAGACGGCGCCGTCCGTGGCCAAATCGGCGGCCACTCGGGCGACGATCTGGTGGCCATCCCTTCCCCAGGCGCGAGCTTCGCGCGAGTTCAGGCCCATCGACATGCTAACGACCAGAGCCGTAGCGGTGAAAGTTCGAAGCGCTTGGCGGTATGCCATAAGTCGCCCTCCCCTTGCTGGAGGATTCTACGGATTTTCGGGCCGAAGCGCTCCTTTCATTGTCATAAATTCGTCATTTTTTTCAGCACACCGCATTCTTGGAAATTGTGGAGTTTGGAGCCCTAAAGGACAGCCGGTATCAAGTTGCTATTTTTAACCAGAGGTTTAGACTGAAGACCTATGAAAGAGTCGACGGATAAAGCCAAAGGCAACTGGGGCGGACGCCGCGAGGGCGCCGGCCGGCCCAAGACCTCCCCCTTCGTGGCGCACACGGCCCGCCCCGAACTCGGACAAAAACTGCCGGCCCGCATTGTGGTGCGCCTGCGTTCCGGATGGCCCAGCCTGCGGAATGAGGAAATTTTTGAAACCTTCGCCAAAGCCGCCTCGCGCGCACGGCGCTTTGGTATTCGCATTATTGAGTTCACCATTTTGCCCAAGGCCATTCATCTGATCTGCGAGTTCAAAGATAAGGAAGAACTCGAGCGCAGCTTTAAGAGCCTCAACACCACGCTGGCCATTGCACTCAAAAAACTGCACCGTAAGGAATCGAACGAAGAACACAAGGGCCCCGTATTCTTGGGCCGCTTCCACATGGAATTGCTGGACAGTCCCGAAAAAGTAAAGGCCGCCCTGACCGACGTGCTCACGCTGGCCACTCGAGAATTGCAAATGCCACTCGGACGCGACCGTTATTCTTCGGCCGTGCTCTTCGATGCCTGGAAACCTCTGCTCGGTAGCGATGCCACCCCCTCGCTATCCGAACCCAGCACCGACGAAGATGCCAAGCGCATCGTCCGCCTGGTGACGGCCTCGCCCCAGTTTTGGCTCACCAAAACGGGCTGGCGCAAAGCTTAGAGCAATAGCACGCGACCTTAAAAATTCTATAAAGTGGGGCACCCCCTTTGAAAGCTCGCACCCTGCCCCCTAAGAGTTCCCTAACTAACGGAGGGAAGCTAAATGAAAATGATTCTCACACTCGGACTGGCAGCAGCCGGACTCACCGGAGCCATTCCTGCCTCAACTCAGCTCTGCAGGGGCTTTTTGCCCGAAAACAACCTGCGAATCCCACCCCACGACTCCCGCTACTTCGACACCACGGACGAACTCTCCGAGGCCCAATTCAATCATGTGCTAGAGCGTATCAGCTCGGTCTACACCCCGATCTTCAGTGCACGCGGCGAAAAATTTGCCATCCAGCCGAACTGGGCCGACGGCACCGTAAACGCATACGCTTACAAACGCGGCAAAAGCTCCTTCGTTGACGTGCGGGGCGGCCTAGCACGAGTGAAAGGCATGACCGAAGACGCCTTCATGATGGTCGTGTGCCACGAGGTGGGCCATCACCTAGGCGGCGCACCAATCTTCAATGACGAAGACCTTTCCGTAGAAGGCCAAGCCGACTACTTCGCTAACCTGCAGTGCATGAAAAATGTTTTGGGCGTGGACAACAACCAGCAGGTCACCAGCGCACAGGAAGTAGACTCGCTGGCCCTGCAGGATTGTCAGCGCGTTTACTCGGACGCTGCCCAATCGGCACTCTGCAATCGCATCTCCATGGCCGGCGTTGCCCTAAGCAACATCATGAACACACTAAGTAACGCCACCAAGGCCGTATCTCTTGGCACTCCCGATCCCAAAGTCGTGGCAAAGACGGACTCCGAGCATCCGGAGACGCAGTGTCGATTAGATACGTACTTTAATGGGGCGCTCTGCAATCAAGATCCGAGCATCGTGCTCGACAAACAAGATCCCAGCGTGGGCACGTGCACCGAGAGTGCAGGATACACCCTCGGGCTACGTCCCCGCTGCTGGTTCGCCGCTACGCCTTGATGATTTGGCGGAGCACGTACGGCAAGATACCGCCGTTGTAGAAATACTCTAGCTCGTTCGCGGTATCGATGCGGACGAGCACTTCAATTTCTTTCTTGCTGCCATCCTTCATTGTCGCGACGACTTTGAGTTTTTGCCCGGGCTGCAGTTGGCTTACGCCGCGAATATCGAAAGTCTCTTCACCCGTCAGACCCAGCGACTTGGGCGATTGACCATTCGTAAATTGCAGCGGCAAAATGCCCATGCCCACCAAGTTAGAACGGTGAATGCGCTCGTAACTTTCGGCAATCGCGGCTTTCACGCCCTGCAACGCGGGGCCTTTCGCCGCCCAATCGCGCGACGATCCCGAGCCATATTCCTTGCCGGCAAGAATGACCGTGGGAATATTTTTAGCGCGGTAGTGCATGGCTGCATCGTAAATCGACGTCTGCTTGCCACCGTCGGTGAAGTCGGCCGTTACACCGCCCTCCACTCCCGGCACGAGCATGTTCTTGATGCGCACGTTAGCGAAGGTTCCGCGCACCATGACTTCATGGTTGCCGCGGCGAGCGCCGTACGAGTTGTAATCTTTGTTCTCCACTCCCAGCGAAGACAAGTACTGTCCTGCGGGCGAGCTCTTGCCAATGTTACCGGCCGGCGAAATATGGTCCGTGGTCACGGAATCGCCGAAGTAACCCAGCACGCGCGCGCCGGTGATATCCGACACCGGAGCAGGCTCCAGCTCAGTGGTCTCCACGAAGGGCGGCTGCTTGATGTAGGTGGATTTAGCATCCCAAGCGTAGAGGTCACCCGTAGGCGCCTTGATGTTTTTCCAGGCGGTATCGCCCGCAAACACGTCTTTGTACACGCGCGCGAATTGGGGCGCCGTAACGGTTTTGTCTACGAGGGCACTCACTTCTTCGTCCGAAGGCCAAATGTCCTTCAAGTACACTTCATCGCCGTTCGGATCGCGACCCAGGGGCTGCGTGGTGAGGTCGATGTTGATGTCGCCCGCCAGCGCGTAAGCCACCACGAGGGGCGGCGAAGCCAGATAGTTTGCGCGCACGTTGGGATGCACGCGTGCTTCGAAGTTCCGGTTACCCGAGAGCACCGAAGCCACGGACAAATTGCCATCCACCACGGCCTTCTGCACGTGATCGGGCAGCGGGCCGCTGTTCCCAATGCACGTTGCGCAGCCGTAACCGACCACGTGGAACTTCAGCGCTTCCAAGTAAGAAAGCATGCCGGACTCAATGAGGTACTCCGTGACGACTTTGGATCCCGGAGCCAAGCTGGTTTTCACCCAGGGCTTAATGCTCAAACCGCGGCGAACGGCGTTGCGCGCCAAGAGGCCCGCCGCCATGAGCACGTAGGGGTTAGAAGTGTTCGTGCAGCTGGTGATGGAAGCAATCACCACCGAGCCGTGCGTAAGGTTGTAGCTTTGGCCATCGGGCTGACGCACGGGCACACTCTTGCCCAGCACGCCCATTTTTTGATCGGGGTGCACGGCCATAAGTTCCGGCGCTAGGCGCGATTTTTCTACTTTTTCTTCGATCCAGCCTTTGACGTCGGCTTCCGTGGCACCGCCCAGTTCGGCGGGCTTCACTTGCGAAGCCAAGAAGGTGCGGAAGGATTTACGGGCGTCGGGCAAGTTCACGCGATCCTGCGGACGCGCCGGTCCCGCCAAGCTGGGCTGCACGGACGACAAATCCAAATCCAGAACATCCGTGTACTGCGCCTCGGGAGCACCCGCTTCGGCAAACATGCCTTGGGCTTTGTAGTATTTTTCGGCGAGCTCGGACTGATCCGCGCGCCCCGTAAGGCGCATGTACGCGAGGGTGACTTTATCGATCGCAAAGATGCCAATCGTGGCGCCGTATTCGGGGGCCATGTTCGAAATGGTTGCCCGGTGCGAGATACTGAGGCTCTCAAGGCCGGGACCAAAGTACTCCACGAATTTTCCGACGACGCCGCGTTTGCGCAGAATCTGGGTAATGGTGAGCACCATGTCCGTGGCCGTAACGCCCGGGTTCAAACGACCGCTCAGACGCATGCCAATCACCTGCGGCACGAGCATGGAACAAGGCTGGCCCAGCATAGCGGCTTCAGCTTCGATGCCCCCTACGCCCCAACCCACTACACCCAACGCGTTCACCATGGGCGTGTGCGAATCGGTACCCACGCACGTGTCCGGGAAAACCCAATCTTCGCCCTGGAAGGGGAAGGTCATGGCCACGGGCGCCAAGCACTCAAGGTTTACCTGGTGCACGATGCCCGTAGCGGGCGGCACCACGCGGAAGTTTTTAAAGGCCGACTGCCCCCACTTGAGGAACTCATAACGTTCTTTGTTCCGCTCGAATTCCAAATGCGCGTTGTAACCGATCGCTTGCGAACTGCCGTAGTGATCGATTTGCACGGAGTGGTCGATGACCAAGTCCACCGGCTGCAGGGGGTTGATGCGCTGGGGATTTCCGCCCAGGCGCTTCACCGCCGCGCGCATGGCCGCTAAGTCAGCCACGCAGGGAACACCCGTAAAGTCTTGCAGCACCACGCGGCCGGGCATGAACTGAATTTCATGATTAGGTTCGGCTTTCGGATTCCAATTCAAGATGGCGTCGACGTCGGCTTTCTTAACGACCACGCCGTCTTCGCGGCGGAGCATGTTCTCAAGGAGCACCTTGAGCGAGAACGGAAGCTTGGCCGCTTTAGCTTTTTCTGCGGCGGGCAAGGCCGCGATGGAAGCGTACTTGAAGCTTTTGGATCCGTGGGAAAGAGTAGCGTGGGTTTTGTAGGAATCGACCAACTTTTTCATCGGAATTAATTATCCTCTTAAGCTCACGTAAACTCCAGGGGATCCCGGAGCTTTTTTCGTGTAGCGTGCCGCTCTTATCGGAGGATTTTTATGAAAAAAGTAGCCTTAATTTCGGGTGCCAACCGTGGATTGGGTTTGGAGTGCGGACGCCAGCTTGCCGCTAAGGGATACCTTGTGCTCCTGGGTAGCCGCGATGCCGCACGCGGCCAAGCCGCCGCTGACCAAATTAAATCTGCCGGCGAAGTGCACGCTCTGACCCTGGACGTCAGCTCCGATGCCAGCGTGCAAGGGGCGCACAACCTTATCGTAGAACGCTGGGGCGGCGTGGATGTGCTGGTGAATAATGCCGGAGTTTTTTTAGATGGCCGCACGCCCAGCAAAGGTGCCGGCACTCTTCCGACCGCGGTGGATTTGGTGCGCGAAACTTTCGAAACCAACGTGCTCGGCGCTTACCGCATGTGCCAAGCCTTCTTGCCCAATATGGAAAAGAAAAAATGGGGCCGCATCGTGAACGTCTCTAGCGGCATGGGTCAGCTAAGCGAAATGAACGCCGGATCGCCCGCCTACCGCATGTCCAAAACTGCGCTCAATGCGCTCACCAAAACTCTTTCGGAGTCACTCAAAGGTTCGGGGATTCTGGTGAATTCTGTGTGCCCCGGCTGGGTTAAAACGGACATGGGCGGCGCGGGCGCCACACGCTCGCTAGAAGAAGGCGTCCACGGACTCGTGTGGGCCGCCACGCTACCGGACAACGGCCCGCACGGCGGATTCTTCCGCGACGGCAAACCCTTAGCCTGGTAACGCACCGAGTGCGCTCGGCCTACTTCAAATCGTGAATGCGACCGAGATCCATGCGGATCTTTTTACCCTCGGTGCTGAGCATGTCCTCGAAGTAACGATTCCACACGATCTCCTCGGGAGAATACGAATAGCGTGCATGAATGGTTTGCGCGAAAGTCTCATCCACGCCCATGAACGAGGCAAAAATCTCGATTTCCCGGTCGGCCAGATCCTGCGCGGTAAGTCCGTGAAGCGGACTATCGGCGTCGATGGGATGAATGACTGTCCAGCTAAGGGCGAAGAAGGGTGAGGTCTTGCGCACCAGTTTGAGGTCGCGGAAAGTGCGCGTCTGCTCGCCCTCAACGGTGGTCGTGAGAATGGCCGCCACCAATTCAATTTCGGCCTTCACGATTTGATTAAAGCGCCCGTTCGCCATGCGAAAAGTGAGGGAAGGCACGCCCTGGCGCTGACCAATAATGGCGTTGCGACTAAAAATCACGCGTGCCGTGGGGCGCGAGAAGCGAGCAAAGGCAAGGCCCGTGGCCAGCGCGAGCCCAATCATTCCCACCAGAGCCTCGAAGGTAACGAGCAAATTAGCCGACAAGGTGGCGGGCGATAGCGTGCCATAGCCAATGGTCGCAAGCGTGTGCACGCTGAAGAAAAAACATTCCTGCAGTCGCGCCCAGCCCTCGGCATGATGAAATCCATTCAGCGCGTCGGCCCCGCAAGCAAAATACGCCAGAGCAAAGAGCGCGTTGGCCGAAAGATAACAAAGCAGCACAAAGCCCATGAAGCGCGGCCAGGTGGCCGAAAGCAGGGCATGATACAAATCGCCCCGCTTGGATACCCCCACTCGCTCCACATTAAATCGTCCGTCGCGCGCCAATAGCCGCTGAGCAGATTCTTTGCGCCGAAAGACTTTCATAAGGCCAGTTTATTCCATGCGCGCGATTGTAAAAGAGCGTTGGCCGCTAAAACTAAAATCGCTCCCCACACAAAATCCGAAGTGATGGTTTCGTTGGGATAGACCACCCCACTCCAATGCGAAAGCCAGGCCGGAAGCTTGAGCGCCATGAGCACCGTGAAGACGGGCTCAATGCAATAAATCAATCCGGCTTCCGATGCTGTCACGTGCGGCTGCCAGGTGTTCATGACCCAGTACGAAGCCAAAGTGCACACCACAATGAGCACGCCCACCATGCTCACCGCAAAACCGGACGAATACACGCGCAGCAAATCCGCCGGCGATTGCATATGGAACAACGTAACCGGCAACATCACGAGCGCAATCACACTGAACATCACGAAGAGCGAGCGGAACACATCGTTGCGATTAAATTCCGGCCGCTCAAGCCACAAAATTTGGCCCGTGAAAGCGAGCGAGCAAAGCAGCGTTTCAGTTTCGCCGCGTCCTAAATGAAAGTGCGTAAAATCCACGCGCGAGAGCAAAGCCACACCCCACACCACGAGCGCACAGCTTCCCACCAAGTGCAGCGAAGGCCACTGCCGACGCGTCAGACACAGCCACAGCGGAATAATGAAGGAATAGCTCTGGGTGAGAAAGGCCGAAATGGAAGCATCCGTGTAAGTAAGTCCATCCATTTGCCAGAGCAGGCCGAGGGCCGCCGTAATGCCCAGGCCCACGCCCTGCTTGATTTCTTTGCGCGTGATCTCACGGGCCATACGTGGCCGCACGAGACCCAGCACCAAGGCGCCCGTAAAAAATCTAACGAGCAGTGAACTGCTCGCCAAAAACCAGCTCGACACGCCCGGCAGCAGCCGCGCTTGTTCGAGCACCAGAGCTTTATAGACGGGAAAACTCACGCCCCAGAGCACAGTGGCCAACACGAGCATCCAAACGGCTCGCGCATGCCGCGACAGAGCCGCCATTATTTTTTCTTGTCCGATCCCGGCTTCGCCAGTTCATTGCGCAGGGCCGCGAGTTTCGCAAAGGGACTCCGCGGATCCAGCACAAAGGGCTTGTTCTCGCGGCGCGGTTGCGCGTGCGGCTGCGGCCCGCGCGGGCCTCCGCTGCGATCATCGCGACGAGGAGCTGATCCTCCCGGACGCCCTCCACCCCCATGTTGCGGCCGGCCACCACTCGGCCCCGGACGACGATGATCGCCTCGATCGTCGCGGCGCTCCTCGCGCCGTGCGGGGGCGCCTTCGGTGCGCATGGACAGCGAAATTTGTTTCTTTTCCAAATTCACTTCCAAAACGCGCACCTGCACGCGGTCGCCCGGCTGCACCACTTCGCGCGGATCCTTCACGAAGCGATCCGCCAGTTGCGAAATATGCACGAGACCGTCCTGATGCACACCAATGTCCACGAAGGCACCAAAATTAGTTACGTTCGTTACGATGCCCGGAGCCACAAGGCCCGGCTTGAGGTCAGTCACTTCGTGAATCGTCTCCAAAAATGAGAAGGGCACAAACTGATCGCGCGGATCGCGGCCCGGCTTTTCCAAATCGGAAACAATATCCTGAAAAGTAAATTCACCCACTTCCTGACGGAAGTCATCGGCCTGCTTAACTAGCTGCGCCCCCTCGCCCACGAGCTGGCGGATGTCTTTGCTCAATTTGCGCGCGAGTTCCTCGAGGAGCAAATAGCGCTCGGGGTGCACGCCCGTGTTGTCGAGCGGATTATCACCCTCGGGAATACGCAAAAACCCTGCCGCTTGCTCGAAGGCCTTCTTGGTGAAACGCGAAACCTCGAGCAGCTGTTCCCGCGATTTAAAGAGACCCGCGTTGCCCCGGTGTTCGACAATCGCCTTCGCGAGCGCATTGCCAATGCCCGACACGCGCGCCAGCAAATGCTCCGAGGCGGTGTTCAGGTTAACGCCCACCTTGTTTACGCAGGAATCCACCGTAGCTTCGAGGCTCCGCTTGAGCGCCGTGGGCGACACATCGTGCTGGTACTGCCCCACGCCGATGCTCTTGGGATCTACCTTCACCAATTCGGCGAGAGGGTCCTGCAAGCGGCGGGCAATCGAAATCGCCCCCTTCACCGTGACGTCAAGATCCGGAAACTCCGCGCGCGCAATTTCGCTCGCGCTGTACACACTGGCTCCCGACTCACTCACCATCACCACGGGCACAGCGTCGAGCTCGGCCTTGCGCAGTGTTTCGCGCACGAAGGCTTCGGTTTCGCGGCCCGCCGTGCCGTTCCCCACGGCCACGGCCCGCACGTTATAAGTTTTTACGAGACGAAGAATTTTTTCGGCCGCCTTGGCCTTTTCACCTTCGCTCGCCTGCAAATGCATAACGTCGTGCGAGGCAAAACGACCGGAGCTTTCGATGACGGCCAATTTACAGCCCGTACGCAAACCGGGATCCACTCCCAGCACCGCTTTGGGGCCGAAGGGCGCCGACAGCAAAAGTTTTTCCAGATTTTCTGAGAACACATTGATGGCCGCTTGATCGGCTCCCTCTTTGAGGGCCTTGTGCACTTCAGTTTCGATGGCCGGAAACACATGCGCCTTGAGCGACATGCGCGCAGCCTTAACCAAAATGGCTTGGCCCGGGCTCGGAGCTTCCGCGCCCGCTTCCTTTAGAAAGGGAAGGAGGAGTTTGTCTTCGAAAGTTGCGTCGCCCGGGGCTCCACCTACGACCACGCTCAACTCGCCTTCGGTCCAGCCCCGGCGCAGCGCCAGGTAACGGTGCGAGTTACGCGGTTCCTGCAGCGATTTTACGCTCTCGGAATAATCAAAGTAGTTTTCGTACTGACTCGGCGTTTTGGCCTTTTCGCCCTTCTTACAAATCACGCCGCCTTCGCCAAACAACTGCGCCCGCACTGATTCACGGAGCGCAATGGTTTCCGAAAGACGTTCCGTAAGAATGTCCTGCACACCCTGCAGAACGGCGGCGACATCGGGCAGTTTCTTTTCGGCATTGATGAGGGCCGCGGCTTGCGCTTCGAGCGTTTCGGAGCCCACCGCCGTGCCGTGGGCCGTGTTCCAAACCCATTCGGAGAGGGGCTCAAGGCCCGCTTCTTTGGCCACCATGGCTTTGGTTTTGCGCTTGAGTTTGTACGGTAGGTAAATGTCCTCGAGGCTCTCGAGGTGAAAGGTGGCGAGAATTTTATCGCGGAGCGGATCCGTGAGTTTGCCCTGCTTGTCGACTTCCTTCAGAATGAAGAGCTGACGCTTAACGATTTCGTCCCAGTTTTCTTTGGCACTAATGACGGCGCGAATGCCCACCTCATCCAAGTTCCCCGTGCGTTCCTTACGGTAACGCGCAATGAACGGAACGGTAGAGCCTTCGGCAGTCAGCTCCAGCACGGCCGCGGCCGAATGCAGAGAGATTGCAGGCTGTTGTGCGCTAAACCAGGATTCAAAATTCACGAATTCCTCCCGGGGGCCGGTTATATCATGCCAGCCACACCGAGAGGATAGAGAGCTTCGAAAATTACTGCGCTAGAGCAACAAACGCCGTGCTTTCGGGGCTCAATTTTTTAAGCAGCGTGCGAACAGCTTCGCGATCCACCGCCGTTTGCGCCGCCGCAAGCTCCACGCCCAAGGCCGCCCGCACCCGTGTGATAACAGCCTTGCCTTCGGCTACATCTGCGTAAGTCATCAGCGATTGAGCCAAAGCAACACGCTCTTCGAGCGGGCGAGTAGCTCCTGCACTCGCAGAAATTAAATTCATTTCCAGCATTCCCAGAGTCAGAGCTTCGTAGTCAGTGCTCGCTCCAGCGCTTACTTCCATATAGAAGGGAGCCGTGCTCACTCGGGCCACAGAGCCTAGCACCCGCGCCCGGACTTTAGGCAGCAAAGACTTTTGCACCAAGCCAGCAACCTGCAAAATCTTTGCCTGCACTTTAGCTATGACCTTCGCCTGTGTCACGGGATCCAAAGCCTTGACGGCCGAAGTCGTCTTAAACCAATCCAGGGATTGGCCAAGAGCTTGATTCATAGCAAGCTCTGCAGCAGCTGGCAGCTTGTCCATTTTGGCAACAAAACTCAAACCGTCCATTGCTCGGGTGCGCATTGCCGCAGCATCGTAACCAGCTGGCAAAACACCATCCCGGAAGATGTACAAGGAGCGCACGTTTGCCCGCGTCATGTAGTTGAGCGAGTTCGCGCCAGAAGCCACGTAGAAGTTCACCACACCCAACACTGAATTCATGTCAGACATCACTTGGTCCAGGGCCGCCGTCAAATCGCTTTCGTCGCTCGTAGCCGCCAGCTCAGCGGTGAGCGAGTCCAGGGCCTTCGGCAAACTCTGCATGCCGCGAATCGCAAAGGTGGGCTCACTCACCAAACGAATCATGTCTGCCAGCGATTGCGTGGGATCGTGACCAAAATCGTAACGAATGCAGAGAGGATCCACGCCGTTCGCTACCGAATCAGACTCTTCATCCGCACAAGCAGGAACCACGGAATCGCTCGCTTTCACATCGCGCCCTTCATTGTAGAGGACCGAAATGATTTGCCGATCGTACTCAAGCAGAGGACCCTTTTCGGAATCCACCGACTCGAACGCTGAGCGCTCCAAATTGTAGTGGTTGTAGTCCATGATGGACGTAGAAAACATGCTGTTGCCTGAGACCGGGTCGTACGAGAGCGAGCCTTTGAAGTTGTGCGCTAAACCAAGAGCGTGGCCAAGTTCGTGGAAGAGCGTGCCCTTGAGCAACTCGCGCGCAAAGGACTCAGGATCTTGCCGCGCCTCGAGCGCCACCTGGGCCGCGGGGTTATCCAAGCAGTTCACGGGCATTTTACGGCCCATGAAGCTACGCTTAGCGAGCAAGTTGTTCAGCGCTTCCTGCGCGCCTTCCGTGGCATCGGAGAACTGGCCATTTTCCCAGTACTCTTTGCCAATGTTCACCCACGCCAAAGGCAAGTAAATGAGCGAGTGCGACTGAATACCCGTGAGCGGATCGGAAGCCTGCGATTCGTACGCGGCTCCGGCCATGGCTACGTTGTCCCAGTTAATGATGTTGTAGCGCGGATCACCGATCTTCACACCCACCGGAACTTTACCAGCAAAGTGCATCATGTCGCGCGCGAACATCGCTTGCGAGTAGCGGTTCCAACCTTCAACGGCCGCACGAATCTGCGTCAGGTAAGCATCTGGAATGTTCGCCGTTACGTACCAATCGATGGGTTTGTCTTTGAGCAAGAAACGGTTCGCCGCAGCCGTTTGCACACGACCTTCGCCCGGCAAATCCATGTACACGGGAGCGTTCGTCAAAAAGCGGTAGCGCTCTGCTAGCGGTTCACGATCAGGATCTGCCAACAAGGGCTTGTAACCTGCAGGAACAAGCGTTTCGCGCGGAAAGAGGCTCTCCATGAATTCCATCACACTGCCATCGGCGCCTTCGATGCTCGATTCAAAGAGCAAGTACTGGCCTTCGGAAATGTACTCTACCGAGCGAATCCAAGAACTACGAGGTGCCGGCGCTTTGAGGTCGCCAATCACCGTCGCCAACAAGGGCGAACCCTTGGTGATGGAAATACTGATGGTGTCGGCATCTTGGTGCGTAATGGGGAACTCGTGCACCAAACGCTCGGGATGATTGACGTCGGATTCAAAATTCGCACGCTGATCAGCTACGAGTTGGAGCAAATTGCCCATCACCCGGAAGCGAACGGGCACGTGACCAAGCGTCATACTTTGCAGAGTAAGTTCATACTCGGTGTCGTTAATAGCTGAATACTGCAAATCCGAACCGTACAGGAAATCACGATTTAAAATATCTTTCTTATTGAACGTGACTTCCGACTCGAGCGCCATGCCAGCATCGGCCTGCAACGAATTTGCGCCCACCGCCGCCACCGAGACCTCGCCTGGACGCGCCGAGGGACCTGGTGCAGGAACCTGTTTAAGCAGCGAGACCTTCTTTACGAAGGACGCCGAAGCGGGCTTCTTGGCCGAGCAAGCCACCAAAGAGAGAGCTAAAGCAACCGTGGTGAGTACAGACAAAGGGGCAGTTTTCATAGGCGCCCTTGATAGCACTGGAGGGGGCGAAGATCGCTAGTTAATTCGTCTTTACAGGACTTTCTTCGATCACTTTAAAGTAACGGATAATCCACAAGCCCGGGATAGTGGCCAAGGTGCAAACCACAAAGAACACCACCCACCCCAACTCCTTAGCCATATAGCCCGTCGGGGCCGCAACAAGCACGCGAGGGATTCCCATCACACTCGTGAGCAAGGCGTACTGGGTGGCCGTAAATTTTTTATTGGTGAGAGTGCCCATGAAGGCCACGTAGGCGCTCGTAGCCATGCCCGTAGCGAGGTTATCGACGGTAATGATGGCACTGAGCCCCATCACACTATGTCCCAGCACCGCCAAGTAAGAAAAACCAAGAGTGCAAACACTTTGAAAAATCCCAAAGCCAATCAACGAACGCCGAATTCCAAGGCGCAGCATGCAAAGGCCCCCAATAAAACCGCCAGCTAAGGTGGCCCCTAGCCCCAGAGTCTTAACCACCGCTGCAATTTCAGACTTCGTAAAACCAAGATCCAGGTAGAAAGGCGTCGTCATGGACGAGGCCATGGATTCACCCACTTTGTAGAGCAAAATGAAGGACAAAATCCACCAGGCGCCCGTGCGACTGAAGTAATCGGAGAAAGGTTCGATGACCGACTCACGGAAAGTCTTGGGTGGAGGCACTTCGACCTTGGGCTCGCGGGCCAAGAGCGTGGTGACAATGCCCACGCCCATGCAGGCCGCCATGCACAGGTAAGTGGCCGGCCAGGGAATATGATCGGCCAGGAGCAGGGCCCCCGCCCCGCCCAGGTACATGCCAATTCGGTACCCAATCACATAGAGTGAAGAACCCAAGCCTAACTCTTGATTCGAAAGGCTTTCCCGGCGGAAGGCATCAATCAAAATATCCTGACTAGCGCTGAAGAACGTGACCATGAAAGCGGCAAAGGCAAAGAGCCACGGATGCTCCTTGGGACCAGTCAGACCCATGAAGGCCGTGGTGGCAATGAGGCAAATTTGTATGACCAAGAGCCAGCCGCGCCGCCGTCCCAAGAAGGGCAGTTGGAAGCGGTCAAAGAGCGGCGACCACAAAAACTTCAACGTGTACGGCAAGCCCACCAGGGACATGATGCCAATCCAGGTGAGGTCCACGCCCGTTTCTTTCATCCAGGCCTGGAGGGTGCCGAGCGTCAGAAGCAGCGGTAGCCCCGAAGCAAACCCCATGGACCAGGCCAGCATCATGCGCGCACTGCCTAGAATTTTTAGCATCGAGACACGTCCCTGTGCGTTTGCCATGCTCACCAACTTATCTTCTTGATACGCCCCGTGTTGGGCAAAGTAATGGAGACCTCGCGATCTCCCCATTTCCATTCAGGCTGCAGAGTATCGGCTTCGGGTTTGAGCGCCTCAAAACGCCAGCGCTCCTGACCCAAAACTTTTTTCTGTTTGCGATGGATCACCACGGCCTGCTCCGCCCGGTAGAGAACCTTGGTTCCAATCACTCCGGCCTCGTACACAAGGAGCGCCAAATCGGCATGGCCGGGAACCTCGCGCAGCTCGAGCACGCGAATCTCCGGCGTGGCCTCGTACAGGGGAATCTTAATTCCGGGGAGTTCGGCGCAGTCAGCCTCGAACTCTCGCGATTCCTTATTTACCAAGCGCAACTCACACTTGGGGGCCGAAGCAAAGGCCCCGCAGTGCCCCAACATCAGAACGAAAATACCAAAGATTTTCATTGGTCCACCTTGCTGCAGGGCTCGTAGCAGTAAAACACGTGGCCGTTCACAGTCGAACCATCGCTATTTTTCTCGGAAAGCCGAACTACCGATGTCTTACCGCCGGGCTGATGCGATGGCAGCACCATACATACATTATTACATTTATATAGTTTTCTCGTCCAAGCGGGAGGATTAGTGAGCGCCATTTCTGCGGACACGTAATGACGTGGCTGAATGGAACGAAACTTCCACGTTCCGCCTCCTCCCTCCTCACACACGGAGAGTCCGCGATAAGGGGGCAAAGGCGCCGGTCCCAACTTAATTAGACTTTGCTCGAGCGCACGCCGAACCTGTTCCTGCTGTCGCTTAGGCATTTCGGCCAGTCCATGCAAAGCTGCACCCAGCGGACTAATCGCCATGCGCGAAACGGGCTGTGCACCAGCTAGACTTTTCTTCCACGCCTGGTCCCGAGCACGATCCAACGCCGTAGCAGGCAGAGGCCGTGCAGCACGCATCAGCGACTGATCCCGAAAAGCCATCAACACGGCTTGGTCTGGGGCAGCCAGAACTTGCGAGGCACCAGCCTTCACGAAAGAGCCCACCACCATGCAGGGCCAGTTAGGCTGATAGGCGTTCCACACACTGTACTGACTGGAATCGCGCGCCTGATCATCAACCGTCACGCCCCGATTCTCGTGATTCACCCGCTCGCGCTCCAGCAAAGTGCTAATCACCGCGTTCATTTGCGCCAAGCGACACTTCTCCAGTGGCACTGAACCCGCACCGGGACAAGTAGTACTTTCCGCCTCGGCCTCGGCCGTTACCACGAGCGAGAAAAAGTCGCGGTCATTAAACACGCCCTTGCCCACACCCCGAGAAAAGACGGGCGACCCCAAATCAAAATCCCCACAAGGCGGGTCAAAGTTGTAGTCCTTGGGCGGCGACAGGGAGTGATCCAAACGATCTAGCATCCTGTGCATGCGCTGATTGAGTCCTACGCGATTAAAAGTAGAGAAGTCGCCACTTTGGCAGACAGTATTTAAGTACGTCCATCCATGCGGGTCGATCTTCGCTAGTTTTTGCCGAATGCACGCCATGCGCGCCGTAAGTTGAGCCAAGTCCTTAACAAAACTCGCTCCGACATCGACCGATTTGGGCACGATGCCTAAATTACGCGCCATTTCGAACTTAAGGTTGTTCAGGTGCGCGCTGATATCAAAAATACTCGGCGTGCGCTCAATCGCCGCCTGACCCGTTACGGTTTTGGGCTTGGGAGCTGCGGCGTCGACTTTAGGAAGATCTTTCCACAGGTCGTGGTTGGTAATGAAAATGCCCTCGCCCGCCATCGCGGCCTGAGCCCACAGCAGGGCGCCAAGAATTTTTAGTCCGTGCGAAATCTTCGTGCCCCCCACTCTTTAGATCGTAGCATGAGGGCCCTCTCCAAAGGACAGCCTAAATCAAGTAGAGGTGCCAATTTTGGCCAAAGTTTGGTCAGTGCCAAGGGAAATCACCAGCGCCAGACATCCAAGTCGCCGAAACGCTTGAGGCACGAGCAGGAACGGCGCTTGCTACTTTCTTCTGTAGGGGGATCTTCTATGTCATTCATGCGTGCGACGCTTATTCTCAGCGGCCTTTTGGCCTGCGCCCAATCGTTCGCTCTCACCGAAGCGGAGCAAATCGAAGATCAGCGCCGCGCTCAGTGGCGCAAGGACCACAATATTTCCGAAACCACGCGCGCCCAGTACGCGCAGTACCTTTTGCAGCGCGGAATTACGGACCGCAACGTGCTTACCGTGTCCGAAGAAAAACAATTGCTCGACGAAAAACTACCTTCGGCCCGCACGAGTGGCAACGAAGCACTCAGCCTAAAAGACATGAACGCCGAACAGCGCCGCGCCAAAGGCTTTGTGGACGCGCGCGATAATCCCTTCATGGCCAAGTATGTCCGCCGCGGCAGCACGAATGTGGTGCGCGAAGTGATTCAAAACGACGCCGGTCACGGCCAAGTCGCCACGCAAGAAGTTCTAGCGCCGGCCAAAGAAAGCACCAGCAATCCCGGCGAAGGCATTCGCGTTCCGGCCGGAGAAAAAGAAGTCACCTTGCTCGCCGACGGCAGCGTGGTGCCTGGCTTCAAAATGCCCCTCGGCGAAACCATTTGCCGCATGGAGCTCAATGCGCCCGCGCCGAGCGACCGCGTGCTGGCCAAGGGACACAAACTGTCCGTGCTGCAAAGCTCCGACTCCAAGCAAATGCTCACTATCGAATTCACCGATCCCGACGTGAAAAAGCTAACCTGCTTTAAATTCACGGGCTCGGGATTTGTGAGCGCCACCAGCGATGAAGTGCAAAAGATTTTGGCCGGCCGCTTGGTGCGCGACTTTAGCGCTCGCTAGCCGCCCGCAAAAAGTTAAGCGTCTGCGCCCACGCCTGAGGTGCCACGGCCGCGTCGTAATTGGCGCGCGCATCGCAGAAAAAACCGTGGTCGGCATTTGAATACTCCACACTCACGAACTCCTTGCCCGCCGCCCGGAGTGCATCCGTAACGGCCCGCGACTGCTCCACCGGAATCAAGTGGTCCTTACCGGCCCAGAAAAAATGGATGGGGCCATGCTGCGCAGCTAAATCTTTTTCCAATCCCGGCAGCACCCGAGCGCCGTAAAACGAAATCGCTGCATTCAGTGGAAAGCGACCATTGGCCACCACGGCCGCCCGACCGCCCATACAGAAGCCCACGGCCGCAATGCTCGCCGTGCGCACGTCGGGATCGGATTTAAGATAAGCATACGCAGCGTCTAAGTCCTGCCGTAGTAGATCGTCGGTGTAGGCCTGACGTACAACCATGGCCTTTTCCATTTGGGTGTAGGGGCAGTCGTATCCGGCAGCGGCGCGATGAAATAACTCGGGGGCCAGCGCCACGAAGCCAGCACGCGCAAAGCGCTCGGCCACCTCACGGATGTGGGTGTTCACGCCGAAGATCTCCTGAAGCACCAGAATCGCGGGCAAAGGATGCATAGCCCCTTCGGGGCGAGCAACGTAGGCCTGCATGTGGGTGCCATCGGCCACGGATAAGTCGACAAATTGCTTATGAATGTTGATCGCCATGGCCATTCAAATAGTCCAGAAACAGGCCCTTGCCAGCCCCCCAGAAAGTAGCTATAGCAATGCTTCTCCACGCGGGAGTAGCTCAGCTGATAGAGCGTCGCCTTGCCAAGGCGAAGGTCGCGGGTTTGAATCCCGTCTCCCGCTCCACTTCGAAATCTACGGCAAAATACAGAAGCCAGCAAGAATCCCAAACGTGACGCGAACCCATTTGAAATGAAGCCGCTTAGGTCGCGGCCAATAGCCCAGCGGAGTTGTCCCATATTGAAGCGACCGACGAAGTCGATGGCACTCTTCGGTGAGGTTCTTGGCTCCCGGAGATGAGGAGCAAGTCAGCGTCTGCAAACTTGTTGCGCCCCAATAAACATGAGAGGTCAGCCCTCATGAATGCATTTTGAGATTTTTGGCTGATTCAATCTGTATTCAGCAAAGCATTGCGTCTCACGATGAAAAACGCTACGAACGCGATCGGTACCTAAACAAACAGGGGAGCCGCTGAAGAGCGGCTGAGAGGCTCGATGAATCGAGCGACCCTACAACTTGAACCAGGTAATGCTGGCGTAAGGAGACTCATGAAAATCAAATCTGCTTTGTTCTTTTTCGTTTCGTCCGTGGCCCAGGCGGCTTATTCGCCGCCCACTTTGGCCCCCGAATGCGCCTTCAGGAAATTCCAAAGCGAAGTCATGCCGAATGAACGTGAGCAGTTTTGGACGCGGAACCGCGATGAAGAGCACCACGATTTGGCCGGAGAGCGCGTTTACAACGGGTTACTGGTGTCCCAGGCAGTCGATTGCTACCAAACCGCGGAAGCGGATCTCGGATCAGCTTGTCATCTGGCTTCACTGCCTGTCTTAGGTGGCATGGTTAATCCGGTCGTTGAGGATTCGGAGTATTTCGGCTGGGAATTGCCCAAGACTCAAGGCTTCGCAATTTACGCCGCTAAAATCCGCTTTGAAAAAGAGCTGGCCCGAATGTTGGGAAGGTGCTTCAAAAGGGAAAATTTAATAGGCTTCGATTCGGCGACCTTTGGAGCACTTTACAATCTCGTGTCGTCGCTTCAGGAGATTTCGGCCGACGGGGGCAATCACGCTCTCTTGCCTTACAACACGGCTTCGACATCTTGCGTGAACTGCGGCTCGCGAGATCAAGAGACGACATATCGGATTTTCTTGAATGGGGTCACGCTCGTCCGGGATCCCAATGGGAATATTTCGCTAGCTCCATAGCGTCATCTCGGAGCTTCAGTGGCACGGCCCGGACATTCCTTGTTCTTTGCGACGCTCACAGCTATCTTTGGCAAAGTCGGCGTGAGCGAAATGAATTCTAATCAGGCCACCGTTTGCGCACCCTCGCGATTCTCGCAGTGAGCGCCCTGTTCATTTCTGCACGTCACGAATGACAGCGCCCCGAATCTTTCGCCGCGGGCGGTGATTTTTTGGTGAAAAACTAAGCTAGAAGGCAGCGCTCGGCGCCGCGCTCGTAAGCGCTGGCGCCGTGATCATGGCGCTTTAGCGTGCTAGGGCGCAGGCCGTGGCGGCTTCGTCCACGCCCAGCTGGCAATCGAGCCGGTTAACTAGCCAGGTTTCGGTGCCCGTTTTTGCTTGGCTGTACGGCGTAGCAATTTGTTGCAATTCAACTTCCATCAGCGCGGAAAGCGGGTACGCCACGGTGAGCGTCTTGCCCGTGGCAACGTCTTCCATTTTGCAGGTGGGCGTGTCTTCGCATTCCAGGCCGTGGCAAGCATTGTGGGTGCAGCGAAAATCTTGCACGCTCACCACTCCGTCGCTCACGGTCGCACCGGCCGTGACCAATTGGTTGTACAACGACGCGGCGTCGGCCCCCTGAACCGATCCAACATTGTAGCTGTTGCCGGCTTGGGCGAGAGTAGCGAGAAGAATGAAGGGGAGACAGAGAAGTGATTTCATGGGCCCCCTTTGTAGAGGATTTGCCGCATTCCCATCAATCGAAAAATGACGCATTGAGCCAGAATCTGTTAGGGCTCCGACAACGCTCCTAGTGAATTAGTTTTTCCATAATAATATCATAAAGATAAGAGCCTACCGAGTCAGCAGACATGATTCTGCTGCAGCTTCCTCGACCACTTTTTCTAAATGCAACGAGGTAGGATCGTACGTCAAGGTGAGCGGCTTGGAACCGGGCCGTGCATAAACCAAAGTGCTTGCGGCCTCGTTCACAGTCCACAGATCCGCAAACGGCAAATCTACTTCGCGCGAATGATTGAGCGGACCGCTGGGATAAAAGAAGTTTCCAACCACGCGCGCACCCGCCAGTTCCGAAACTCGCACGCGGCAGTTGAGACCGAGTTGCGAGGTGCGGCCCTCCGTGAGTCCCAAGTTGGCGCGCACAATGCGCATTAGCAATTCACTCACCGGTGCGACCTGCGGTGCGGGCGCCTCCCAGGGTTTGGGATGACGATTGGGACAGCTATCATTGGCGCGCGCCACGAGCGTCACCGCAACGAAGGCCAAACTGAGAGCGCGAATTAATTTCATATAGCCCGCCCCTAGTTCACGTTGATGGAAATGCTCTGTGTTTGCACGGCTTGCGTGGAACCACCCTTGATACCCGACGGGTGTTGGCCGTTCTTGGTGCGAGTGAGTTTGAGTGTGCCCGTGGCTTCGGGATAGTTGGCCATTTGCGAGGCATCGAAGGAGGTGCTGCCGGTGTCCGTGGTGGTTTTCGAAATCGAACTCGAAACTCCGGACAAAGTAAGATCGATGCTATCGCCCGTGCCTGCAGTCCAGGTTATCGTCAGCGCCGTAGAGCGCGACACCGTGCCGTTGTTCGCCGGACTCGTAATATTCACTGCTTCCGGCAGAGTGACGGAGCCCGTAAAAGTTCCCGACTTACCACATTCCGAAGAGCCCGTTCGCTCGAGGGTAACGGAGTAGGTTTTGCCCACGGAGTAGGACATATCGCTGTAGTCGTAGGTGCCAGCGGAACTCTTGCTCATGCTCTTCTTCGTGGTATCCACGCTGCAGCTCAGCGAGTCTTCGTCGGACAGAGTCAGCGTGGTGCCGCCACTGCCACCCACAGTAAGATCCGAACGACACGTGACCGTCTGTTTGGCGGGATCGGCCGTGATCGTGTTGACCACGTAAAATTCGCTGTTATCGATGGCCCCCGATTTACTGTCCGGTGCGCAGGCGCCCAGCAAAGCCGATAAGGTCAGCGCGGCGAAAAGTTGGCAAGTGTTCATCTCGTCTCTCCCTCAGGAAAAAACGATAACACATCAAACGCGGAGCTTGTAGCCCGAGGTCACCAACGTAGCTGCCCACACGAAGAGCACGAGGGCAATGCCGCCCGCCACTCCGAAGGCCAACTCCAGCGGAATCTCGGCCACGCCCAAAATGGCCGTCCGAAAACCCGCGATCAAATAATAAATAGGATTGAACTGCGAGAGCTGCGCCCAGGGCGACGGGAGGTCGGACACCGGATAAAAAAGTCCACCCAAGTAAACGAGCGGAAGAATAAGAAAGTTCGTATACATAGAAAGCGTATCAAAGTTGACCGAATAAATAGCAGCCAGAATACCGAACTGCGAAAACATGAAACTCGAAAGCACCATCATGCCCACGGCCGCCAGCGGATGGGCCCACGGCAGACTCGTAAAGAACGAGCTCACCAACATAATCACCGTGCCTACCAGCAAACCACGCAGCATGGCCGCCAGCGTGTAGGCCATAATGAATTGCGCCGAGGAAATCGGCGTCACCAAGATATCGACAATGTTACCTAGGTAACGCGACATAAAGAGCGACGATGAAATGTTGGCGAAGGCGTTGTTAATCACGCCCATGAGCACCAGGCCCGGAATAACGAACTGCAAATACGTTACGCCCGAGTGGAAGGGAGGAATTTTGCTCCCTAAACTCACTCCAAAGATGAGCAGATAAAGCGAGGCCGTCACGAGGGGCGCAGCGAGCGTTTGCGAAGCAACCGCAAAAAAACGCAGCACTTCTTTTTTCAGGAGCGTCCAGAAGGGTCGCCAGCTTTGGAAAGGTTGGGATTGTTTCACGAGGTGGGCGCCTCCTTAGTTAGTTTCAAAAAGACGTCCTCTAAGCGGCCGTGCGTGGCGCCCGAAGCTCCCAGCAGAGTTTCGGTGCGATCCAATGCGGCCAGGCGCCCCTTGTTCATGATGGCGATGCGCGAGCACATGCGCTCGGCTTCTTCTAGGTAGTGCGTGGTCAGCAGAATCGTGGCGCCACCGCGATTGATTTCTTGCACGAACTCCCAAATGGTCCGCCGCAATTCCACATCCACGCCCGCCGTGGGTTCATCGAGAATAAGCAAACGCGGCTTGTGAATGAGCGCCTTGGCTAGCATGAGCCGCCGCTTGGTGCCGCCCGACAACTGCAAGGGTTTGCGCTTGAGGTAGGGCCCCAGTGCCAAACGCTCCACCAGCTGTTTGCGCCACACAGGATCGTCCGCGAAACCGTAGTAGCCCGCATGAATCTTGAGCGTCTCTTCGACGGTAAAAAAATTATCGATAAACACTTCCTGATGCATAAGGCCCGTCCAACGACGGGTAAGCCGAAAATCGCGGCCCACGTCTTTACCAAAAATTTGGATATGCCCCGCACCAACCCGCGCGAGCCCCGAAATCATATGAATCGTAGTGCTCTTGCCGGCTCCATTGGGTCCGAGCAGTCCGAATATTTCGCCCTCTTCCACCGTGAAGCTAAGGTCTTGAACGGCTTTTACGTCTTTGTACGATTTTCCGACTTGAGAGAGTTCCAACGCTATCGCCATACCCACGACTTTACCATGTATCTTGATTGATCTGAGCCGGGATTTCCTATACTTCCCGTCCTATGAATTCCTTCGCGGGCTTTAAGCTCCTCCCCTCCCTGCAGTCGACCCTCACCGATAAGAAGATTTCTCGCCCCACCGAAATTCAAATGCGAGCCATTCCCGCGCTCCTCGCTGGACGCTCGGTGGTCGGCGTGTCCGAAACCGGCAGCGGTAAAACGCTGGCCTACGCACTCCCTATTCTCCACCTGCTCAAAACGCTCGAGGCTAGCGGCGCCGCGATCACCGAAGAGGGCCAGCCCCGGGCCGCCGTCATTGTGCCCACGCGCGAACTCGGCGAACAGGTTTCGAAAGTTTTTAAGGAATTCACCCACACCACCCGCCTGCGCGTTCGCACTGTGCTTGGCGGCACCGAAATGGCCGTGGCCCGCAAGAACGTGGCCGGCGCCTTTGAAGTACTCGTCGCCACGCCCGGCCGACTCCTGCAGCTGGTTGATCGGGGCACCGTGAAACTCTACGACATTCGCCTGCTCGTGTTCGATGAAGCCGACTCTATGCTCGACCAAGGATTCCTGGCCGATGCTACGCGCATCGTGGACGCTTGCCCCTCGGAGCGGCAAATGGCCCTTTTTTCGGCCACCGTGTCGCCCGAAGTACAGGAGCTCATCAACAAACTTTTTACTGACGCCGAGCTCATTCGCAGCAAGGGCAGTCACAAGGTGGTGGCCACCCTCACCACTCTGAACCGCACGGTGAAGGACGGCAAGCGCTGGCCGATTCTGGAAAAAGTACTTAAGGAAAAAAATAAGGGCGGCACGCTCATCTTCACCAACACTCGTGAACAGTGCGACAAGATTGCCCAGGAACTCACCGAAAAGGGTTATCCCTGCGTGATTTACCGGGGCGAGATGGACAAAGTAGAACGCCGTGCGAATTTAAAATCGTTCCGCGAGGGCAAAATTGAATTGTTAATTTCTACGGATCTCGCTGCGCGAGGTTTAGATGTGGACCACGTAGGACGGGTGATTAACTATCACCTGCCTAAGGAACTCGAAAACTATCTGCATCGGGTGGGACGCACGGCCCGGGCAGGCCGAGCCGGCGTCGTGATTAACCTGGTGACCGAGCGGGACAAGCCGCTCATGCAACACCTGGCTAAGCTAGAAAACTCAAAATAGTTAGGTCGAGGGCGCTTCTTCGGCAGCGGCTTCAGCAGCCTTCGGTGCCGATTCTTTCAGCAGCTTGGCGCCGATCAGAACTTTGAGTTTTTCTGCGCCGTTCACGGGCTTGCCGTTAGCGCCCAGAACCAAGAAACGACCCGAGCGCTTGGCTTTGATCGTGAAGCTCTCGAACTTTTTGGTTGCGAACGTGGTGGTCTTCGCGGAGGCCGGAGCGGCCTTTTTTGCTTTAGCCGGTTTTTTTGCTGCTTTTGCGTCTGCCATGAATTTCTCCTTCGTTGTGAAAAGTGAGGCGAGCTTACACTGAGACGATTAAATCGCCAACTTCAGCTGAAAGGGAGTTTGCCCCTCGCCCTCGTTCCCCGCTAACCGCACCCCCAAGCCAATGAGCCGCACCGGCGCCGAGCGCCGGGCCCAGATTTGCCGGAAAAGCTCCTGAAAGTTTTCCACCGTGGGGCAGCCTCGAGCGGTGCGCTCGTGGGTCGTGCTCTGAAAATCGAAGAACTTGGCCTTCACCACCATGCCCCGAATGCGGTCCCGATAGTTGCTCTTCGTCATGCGGCGCTCCCAATCCTGATACAGCTCGGGAATAACGCGCAAACACTCATCGAGCGTGGCAACGTCCCGGCCAAAAGTTTCCTCTACGGTGAGCGACTTTCGCTCGCTATGGGCTTCAACGGGACGATCGTCCTGTCCGCGCGCCAGGCACGCCAAGTCCTCGCCGCGCGACCCGAACCACTGCCTAAGCTGCAAGGGCGACTGCGCCTGTAGATCGGCGCAGGTGCGCAGACCAAGATCGTGCATGCGCTTGGCGGTGACTTTGCCCACGCCGTAAATTTTTTCTACCGGCAACGCGCGCACGAATTCCGGAATGTGCTCCGGTCGAATTACAAACTGACCATTGGGCTTGCGCCAATCACTGGCGATTTTGGCTAAAAATTTATTGGGGGCTACCCCCGCCGATGCGGTCAATCGCAACTCCTGGCGAATGAGCCGGCGAATTTCTTGCGCAATGAGTGTGGCGCTCCCGCCGAAGTGGGGAGAGTCCGTGACATCCAAATACGCTTCATCCAGAGAAAGAGGCTCCATGCACGACGAAAAACGGCCAAAGATTTCCCGCACGGCCTGGCTTTCCTTTTTGTAGAGGGGAAAGTTAGGCGGCAACAGAATGAGCTCCGGACAAAGGCGCACTGCCTGCGACGAAGGCATGGCAGAACGCACTCCAAATTTACGGGCCTCGTAGCTGGCCGTGCAGAGCACGCTCCGCGAATTCGGCGGGCCCCCAATGCCCAAGGGGCGGCCCGCGAGCTCGGGCTGATGCTTGACCTCGACGGCCGCGTAAAAGCAGTCCATGTCGACATGAATGATTTTACGCACCATACATATGTATGGTAACCTAATATTTAAGAAAAAGTCTAGAGCAGGTGGTGACGAACAAGCTCCCCTTGCTCCACCCAATCGCCAATGGTGACGGTAACGAGTCCGTCGTTGTGAATGAGCGACCAACCGTTGTTCCGTTCAAGTTTTGTCGCCAAAGCCTCTAAAAATTTGGGGGCGAAGGAAAAAATTTCTAGCGCCTCAGCCCGGTGCACATCGCTCCCCGCAATTTCCTTCAGAAGCAAGTCGGGGTCCTTGTAGGTGTAAATTTTTACCTGCCGCGCGCTCTTGCTGGCCTTGTGCAAGCGGCGCGCACTGGGATTGCCAATTTCAATCCACATCTGCGCGGTGCCATTGGCATCTACCGAGCGCAAGGCCGGTTCATCGGGATCGCTCAGTCCTCCGGGAGTAAAGGCCAGCGCACCGTCGGCGTTTAGCACGAAGGCCAAAACCCGGGTCAACAAATAGGGTAGCGACTCCGAAGGATGCTGGGCCGCACGAAAATCGAGCGACTCGTACACGCCGCGATCTACATCCGAAACTTCCACCTGAAAGCGATAGAGAGTGGTAGGTGGCGCCATACTTTAAAGTTCCACGAACTGCGGCAAATTTTTGAGCGCGACAAAATCCTCGTCGCTAATGGCAGCAACGGTGCGTGGCGCCGCGCGCAAGGGAGCGGCACTGTGCGAAGCCCGCACGCGCTTGAGCCATTCGCGGTCGAGAGGTTTTTCCAGCAGCTCCTTCCGATTGCTCGCAATAGTGGTTTCCACTTTTTCGCCTACCCCCCAACCAACTCCCACATAGAAACCTGCCAGCAATAGCGTGGTGCGCACGGCCGTGGAGCAAGTGTAATTCGTTAACAAACAGGGAGTGGCCTCATCCAGCCGAGTGCGCAAACGACAGAAGTGATCCAGCGTCCACATTTCAATATTGGTGGTAGGCGAATAGGGATCGTAAAGCACCGCATCGGGTGCGGGCAGAGAGAGATCGGCTACGAGTTCGCAAAAATCTCCACGATGCAAATGCCAGCGAATGCGCGGCGCAGGCCACGTCACTCCGCGCACAATGAGTTCGGCGACTGCAAACTCGTGTTCCAACAAATAATGCAACGACCGCGCCTCATTCAGCGCAAACTCGAGCGGATCCGTGGTGCAATCGAAGCTATGCAATTCAATGTCTACGGACTGCAAATGCAACCCTTCAACTACGGCCAGCGCGTTCGCCGCAGCCCCCAGCCCCACATCCCAGATGACGAAGGGCGATGCCTTTTGCCGACTACGTTCGATCAGTCGCTGTTGATCCACGTGCAGAAGTTTTGCCTCAACGCGAGGTCCAGTGACGGGATGAAAAGTCTCCCCATTAGTCCTCGAACGCAGACTCGTGATTCCAGACTTAAGTGTGATGAGTTCGAATTGTTCCAATCCCCTGGCTCTAGCACGAGCGAGGGTCTCGGTCGAAGCGACGCCGGCAACAGTTTCACCCGATAATTCTAATGCGTGGGAACAGGGATGGGCGTTGAATCGGGGGGCACCGGTAAGGCGGGATCCCCCACGTCAAAGGAATCCTCGTACACACCAAGTCGCTTGAACTGCTCCCAAAGCTCAGCGTGTTCAGGTTGCGCACGATACTCATCGAGTTTTCCTTGCACTCGCCAGGCCTGCATTTCGTAAAAATCCGCTAGCGACGGGTGCATACGGTATTCGTTAGAGAAATACGAGTGACACAAATTCAAATCACCCATGGCCTCTCCCGCACTCTGACTTTCTTCAGACGAAATGGAATCCGAATGTCCCTGGGCAAATTCACTGGGAAACAACACTCGAACAAATTTCAGCGCTACCCGCTCCAAGAAACGCCCACACTTTACCTGACCATTAGGTGTTAGCCGGTAACTATAAAGAGGTATCTGCTTAGAGCGCGGCGAATAGGTTTTCGGGAAAGCAGGATCATTAAAGCGTTGCAAACCCTTCTTAGACATTTGACCCGCCCCCTTGTTCCAGGGCAAAAAAATCTTCGCAAAGCGCCCCAGAGGAGTGCCGCGGTGAGGCGTGCCAATGGTGGTCAAACTCTGCGCCACCTGCGAAAAAGGCACTTCGCCATAGAGAGGATGTTTAATTTTTAAATGGGCCATCGCATAACGCGACACGACTCCGCCAAGAGAGTGTGAAACAAAGTGGCATTTAAAATTGGGATCGTCCGCAAGCCGCTTTTCGACTTCCGTCACGAGCCGTTCAGCGCGGTTCTCTAGACTGCCTTCGGTGCCCGTGTTCAACGTAATAAACTTAACCGGTGGCTTACGACCGGCCAAATCTTTTACCAAGGGCCCCTCTGGAACAAGAGCCTTGGTCATTCCAGCCATGCCAGGAACAAAACAAAGCGTTGCGAATATAACCGGATTCAAAAGAGCTAGCCCCCCTTCTGCCCATTGTAGCAGAAGGGGAGATAAAAGCTCAGCGATTACTCATAGTGAGTGTTCGTAAAGCAGACTCCATAGTTCGCCGAACTATAACCGGGCTGACTGCATATATGCCCTGCCGAATCGCAGAGGACCTGAAACTGCGGAACCGGTTCGCCCGAAGCCATAATGCCCCCGTAGTAGCGGATCTGCCCCAGGCGCAAAGTTCCTTGCACAGTACCCGTTGCATCGTAGTAGCCCACGGCACTCACGGCCCATACCGGAGTCGCCGCACTTGGAATGATGGTTCCCAGCCCCTTCACCGCCCCCGCATGGGTCTCACCGTAAGAACGATTCGAATCTGCCTTTAATTCCTGATCGCCCCCACCGGGCTCACGGTTCACCGAAGAAAGCACCGGCGTTTCATCGCGTGATGCGGCATCTTCCAACACGGCACGGGCCCCGGGGACCCAACCAAGGAAGGACGCCGCCATGCTCATTTCTAGTAAAATGTGCCGCATAAAATTTCTCCTTATCTAAATATCTAACTCCAAGACCCTATTTAGCTTCTCCTCTCCCAAGTGAAGATAACGATCTGGCAAAAAAAACTTGATACGCAGCAATGCAGATTTGACGTGCGAAAGTGATTTTTTGGGAGGAGAATGAGACGCTATTACTTTAGAAAAATATCGCCATCGCCGGGCGGAAGGACGTGGCTGTTCGCGCGCCGGCCAGTAGCTCGACTCGTTCGAGGTTCACGAAAATTCACGGTAACGGGCGCATTATCCGGCGGATTGCAAGCCACGGTTCCCAACGTGAATTCGCGGTTCATGAGCCCACTCGTGAAGTACCTTCCCCCAACTGGATCCAGAGGCGATCCTAATCCCTTCGCCAGAAAATTAGGTAACTCGTGTGCATGGGCCCCATTGCCGTGCAGAATAAACCCGTTGGAATGAATAAGCGCGAGCGCCGCACCAAAACGAAAATGCGTACGGTCTTCTTTCTTAAGTGCCTTCGGCGAAGTTCTAATATCTCGATACCAAATATCGAACGCCGCTATAGCCGGTCTACGGAGATGCGATTCTGCCCACAATAAATTCTTCGCCGCCGTTCGCCAATCGGAAAAAAAATCTGCGCCAAAACCTTCCATGTACATGCCATTTAGATAGGGCGCCGACTGCACCGGCAAAGTGCCATTTACGTTGCCCATAAGCACTGCATCGTCTCCGACCGCTCCCCTCACCTGGCGCAACAATTCTATCCGTTCAGGCGTTTCTCCATTCCACCAATCGAACATGCAGCCATCGAAGAGTCCCGTAGCCACCACATTACGGCACTGGGCCGCAACCCGCTCACGCAGCTGCGCATTGCCGAGATCGAGATTGAAATAGGTAGGCATATCGCCCCCAACAGAAATCGGAGCTCCGTGCGCGTCGCGCTTCCAAAATACAGAGTCAGGTGGGTATTCCGACATCTGTGCGTCATTGTAACGAATTTCTACCAACAGGAGCGCCTGTGGATTAAGCGCGCGAATATCGTTCACATACTTACGCGCGCGCACCAAACTTGCAGGTTTAAAAGTATCGGACAAACCCGAATACTCACCTTCGGAGGCCAAGCCCCATCCCGCCGGTCCCATAAAAACAAGATCGTGCCGCGCCAGGGCCGCAGTGGCTGAATCGCTCGGATTAATTTCGTTCACTTCAGCCGCCGTCCAAGCCTGAAACAAAGAAGGAAAGTTGCGCCCCTGCATACGCCAGGCCGGAGTGATCGGCTGCGAAGCCGGTTTGCGACGCCCCGCCGTCGCAGGCACAGCCAGCAGCAGACCGAAAATCACACAAAGACTTTTACTACGCGAAGAAATCCCCATGCTCACCCCTGCAAACTGATCAAAACGAATTGCGCGGGCAAAGCCCCCGCGGTTAACACGTACGAGCTGTCTTCGGCCAAGGGGGCCGCTAGCTCAACCGCCAAAGTATCGCCTTCGCCTAGTCTTGCCATCCCCGCATGCGGCGCGTGCACTTCAGCCGTGCCTTGCGCTAAAAATGCAAAATTCCACCGCCCAGCCGGCACCCACTCGTGAGAGTCTTCAGCATCCAAGCGAATAAATTCCACCATGGATTCTACTTCGCCCTTGCGTACGAAGACGCTCAAATCTTGCACTGGACCATCTATCAACTCGCACTCACTCGCTACATCGCCTGGAAAATCATAAGGCTCACCCATCGGAACTTCGACACTTTCCTGATTACCCTCCAGAGCATGCTGCAAGCGCACGCCTTCGCCCCGCAGAATCACTAGGGTGCGATCATGGTGCGGAAAAAGCGAGAAGGGAGAGTTGCGCTCAATGCGAGCCGTGCTTATGCGCCACAAGAAGTTTCCGGATTTAAGTTCTGATCCCTCCGGATAAATAGCGATTTCATCGGTATGGCCGAGGCCATTCTTCCACATTGCCCGGCGATACTGACTCTGCGCAATCACCCGATAACTCATATCCTTTTAAGATACCCCAAGGTAAGCTAGGGCGCGAGGGACCTACGCATGGCGAAAATTGTATTCACGACTTTCGGCTCACTCGGCGATTTACATCCAATGATGGCCCTCGCGCTCGAAATGAAAACACGCGGGCACGAGTGCGTCATTGCTACCCACGAGCTCTATCGCAACAAAATTGAGAACGAAGGATTGGAATTCTATCCGCTCCGGCCACACCTCGATCCCGAAGACAAAGACCTCATCTCCCGCGTGCTGGGCAATCCCGAAGGTTCACAGCATTTGACACGCGAAGTGCTCATGCCTGCTCTTCGCCATACCTTCGACGACGTCGCCGAAGCCCTGCGCGGCGCCGACCTACTGGTGAACCATATGCTCGTCTACGCAGGCCCGCACGCTGCCGAATTTTTGCGAGTGCCCTGGGTTTCCGTAGCCCTTTCGCCGATCTGTCTTTTTTCAGCTTACGATCCGCCCACGCTGCCGGACTACCCCCTGCTCAATCGACTGCTCCGCACCGGCCCCTTCGTTACTAAAGTGCTGCTGCGAACGGTGCAACTCGCCACCCGTCAGTGGGCAGCCCCAGCACATCAATTGCGCCGAGAACTTGGACTTCCACCCACCGCACGTGATCCGCTGGGCGAGGGACTTCACTCGCCCGCGCTCGTGCTGGGATTATTTTCCCAACTCCTTGCACAACCACAGCGTGATTGGCCAGCCCACACGCAACTAACGGGCTTTCCACGTTACGACAAAAATCAGAACAACTCTGAACTCACACCAGAATTGGAGAGTTTTTTAAACGCAGGCCCCGCTCCCATCGTGTTCACACTGGGCTCCGCCGCGGTCATGAGCGCTGGCGATTTTTACACGAGTAGCGCTAAGGCCGCTCAAACTCTAGGCCGCCGTGCCGTGCTCCTCGTGGGCAAAGATCCCACCAATCGTCCTCTCCAACCACTTTCTTCGGGCATCGGAGTTTTTAACTATGCTCCCTACTCCAAACTTTTTCCACGCGCGGCAGCCATCGTGCATCAGGGCGGTATTGGCACCACCGGCCAGGCCCTAGCTAGCGGCCGCCCCCAACTCGTCGTGCCCTACGGCATTGATCAACCCGACAACGCCGCCCGACTCCAACGTCTAGGCCTGGCACGCGTACTGCCGCGTCGTCAGTACACCAGCGAACGCGCCATCGAGGAGCTCCAAGAATTGTTTACTAATCCTGCCTATGCGCATCGGGCCGAGCGCGTGGGCCAGCAAGTGCAACGCGAAGAATCGCTGCAAAAGGCAGGCGACGCCCTAGAAAGATTTTTAGGCGTAACGCCCGATCAAACCCCAACCATCATGCGCGTGGCCGAAGGCGTGGGCCCCGAAAGGCCGAGCGGTCTGGGTTCGGGATAAAGCGCCGGATCCACGAAGGTGCCGAAGAGACGATCCCAAATAGTCAGCACCGTACCAAAGTTTTTGTCGTAAATTTCGTCACGGTCGTGGTGCAAACGATGCGTGAGCGGAGTGACCACAATTTTGCCCAGCCAGCCAAGTTGTGCATTCCAATTGGAATGCACAAAAATTTGAATGCCCGTGCCTACGGCTCCCATGGCCACCAACTCCCAAGGCGAAAGTTTAAAAATTAAGAAGTAAGCCATCGCTGGCGGCGTGAAGTACAAAAAAGTATGCGTGAGCGAGGCCCGGTATCCAGACAACCAGTACATGTCCGTCACCGAGTGGTGCCATTCGTGCGTGCGCCAAAACCAGCGGTGATGCATGAGCCGGTGCGCCCAATACAAACCAAAATCCACGAAGACCAGCGCCAGCGGTAAACGCACCCACACCGGCCACACCGCGAGCGGATTCAAAAAGGTAAACGCCGTCCGCACGCTCGCCGAGGTGAAAATCGCACGCAGCACCCACAGCGCAAGCCCCGAGCTCGCCGTCACCGCCACAAGGCCTGCGATATCGAGCGAGAGTTCGCGGCGCCAATTAATTTTTACGATGGGCCGACTCTGCTCGAGCCACGCAAATCCGCCCACCATGAGAAGCGTGAGCGGCATTTGCCAGGCGTTGGGATCATTAAAGAGTTGCATTCGATGCCTCCTCCCGTGCAAATTGCGCCGAAATTGCGGGCGCGGCTGACCTTAGCAAAGGGCGCGGCGCACGCCACAGCGCCCAGTAGGTTACGCCCGCCGCGCGCTTCTCGCCGACAAGCTCCATGCCAAATTTTTTCCAGATGCTCACGTTAATCGGATTCGAAGTTTCCGAATAAAAACCCACCTGCTGCGCATCGCACTCCGCAAGAATGTGATTCAGCACTGCTGCGGCCACGCCCTGCTTCTGAAAATTCGGATCCACGCAGCCAATCTCACCGTAGAAATGCGGTGCCGGTGGCTGACGGTCTTCGAGCGTCAGCACCATGCCCCACAAACGCGCTAAGCGGCGTACGCCACCGCCCAAAAATAACAACTTAGCCGAAATTCTTACGATGGCCGCCAGGCCCGCCCAACGAGAGTAAGGGTAAGCTCCCGGAGGATAAATAATGGAGGCCGTCGCTAAATGCCCGTCTTGGTAGGCACCGTAGATGCGCCCGTACTTGAGTCCAAGTCCAAGCAGCTCGTAAAAGTAAGCACGCATACAGCGCTCCCGGAGCGCCGCGGGCGTGCCCGCACCGAAGAGCTGGTCCACCGAGGGATCACTCCCATAAGCGCGCACGAAAAGATCAGTGGCCGCCGATTGCTCGGATTTCGAAAGTAGAACGGCTTGGGGCTTCATATTTTTCCTCTGGCTTCTCGATGCTTCTCTCCGCGACCTTGGTTTGATTCGCGAAAAGAAATTGAAACAGGGCCTGCGTCCGCGGTGTCATACAGTCCCGATCGGGCACGAGCACGTTGTCGCTGCTCACTAAAAGCTTGGAGTAGACAGCCTCGTAAACGCGGCGCACTTTTCCCGGCGCCACCAGATCGCGATCGACCGCAGGTAAAATGCCCACGATCTGAAAACCTTGCTCCTCGAGAATACGCTGCGTGCCCTTCATCTTGAGCGTAGTCACGACCGTTGCCAATTCAGCTCCAATCGCCCGGCCCATGGCTTCTAGGAGACGCGAGAAGATAAGTCCTACGCCTTCCTTCCGAAACTCTGGCACCACCCCTGCCATCGGCGAACTGATGGTGAGCGCGTCATCGTCTTTATAGAGCACCAACCAAGCGGCGACTTCGCCGTCGACACGACAGATGACCGGAAAGAATCGGCCCGCATCAGAATCCTGATTCGGTCCCACAAAGATTTGCTCACGGTAAAAATCCGGATTCAGAAAACGACTTTCCGTGCCCACCTGAATGTCCGGATACCAATCGCGCAGCGCCGTAGTGAACCACGAGACATCTTCTGGCAACAGTTTGTGAATCGTGTGTCCCTTCGGCAGAGTGATGCCAGGTAGAATCTCTTCAAGCTGTCTCCACTTCATATTGTCTCCCCTATGAATAAGCTTAGACCTCTTAACGGTGCCTAGCCGCTCTGGGGAACGCGCAGAATTTTGACAGGCCCGCTTTTTTGTTAACAAGAGTTAACATTTTGCGGCCGTCATTTTTTTGTCACTCTCGACTACATTCTCTTCGCAGGCAGATTAGAATTGAGCCGTGCCCCACCTCATCACCAAACATTCACGCGCAGCTCGCTGGTTTCATTGGATTAACTTTCCGCTCCTCGCACTCATGGTTTGGAGCGGTCTGTGGATTTACTGGGCTAACGACGTATACCGAATTGGTAGCGGATCCTTCACGCTGTTCCATTTTTTCCCCACCCGAATGTATGACTTATTAAGTCTGGGGCAGAAGCTCGCGCAGGGCATGGCCTGGCACTTCACCCTTATGTGGTTCTTCGCGCTGAACGGACTGGCCTTCTTCCTCTACCTCTTAGTGTCGGGCGAGTGGCGGGATTTTGTGCACTGGGGTCGCGCCGGAAAATTCAATCCCATTCAACGCGCCAGTTACACCGTCATCGTACTCATGGGCGGGGCCTCGCTCGTTACGGGCCTTGCCATTTACAAACCGGTGCAACTAGCTTGGCTCACTCGCCTGTGCGGCGGCTACGAGGCCGCGCGCTGGGAACACTTTTGGCTGACCATGGGGTACTGCGCCTTTTTCCTGGTGCACGTGACGCAAGTGATTCGTGCGGGCTGGAATAATTTTCAGGCCATGATCACGGGCGAAGAATGGACCGAGCAATGACTCCCGAACAACTGCACCGCCGAAAATTCTGGCGCAAATTTTTATTTGGCATCTCGCTCATGATTCTGGGTCTGGGAACGTGGGCGTGGGCTGTCACCCATAGTGAACGGGACGGAATCGCATCTCCGCTACGCAGCATGCACGAATGGAACGAGCGCGTGAGCCGCTTCGTGTTCGGTGCGCCGGCCCTCGCCCCCACCTTCGACAAATCACTTGCCGTTAAAAATCCGCGCGTGAACGGACAAATCGGCATGGAGGATCCGAATTTCAATTTGGCCACCTGGGAACTCGATCTGCGCGGTAACGGTAAACGCGTTAGCCTCAAAATGGATGACATCAAAAAACTCACGGCCGTCGACATGACCACCGAATTCAAATGCATCGAAGGCTGGAGCGAAATCATTCACTGGACGGGCCCGCGCCTCTCCGAATTGCTCGAGAAGTACGGAGTTCTCTCCGCGGATGATCGCGCCCACGGCTACGTGGCGCTCTCCACCCCGGACGAAGAATATTACGTGGGCCTGGACATGGAATCGGCGCTCCATCCGCAGACCCTGCTAGCCTACGCCATGAACGACCAGCCCCTCACGCTCGAGCACGGAGCCCCCCTACGCCTGGCCATTCCCACCAAATACGGAATTAAGAACATCAAACGGATAGGCCATATCACCGTGGGCCCCGACCGCGCTTCGGACTACTGGGAAGAGCAAGGTTACGACTGGTATTCCGGGCATTAGCCCCCCGTAAAAGCCCTCGCGACGGAATAGGCCCACCACTGTCTAAACTTTAGACAGCGTTCACCGAGCGGAATCAACGCCTTGGATAGCCAAAAGCAATTGGCACACCCCTCGCATACAACTGGGTATGAAAACGATGATGAAAACGACGATCACCCTAGTGACGGTATGCGGAGCAGCGCTCGTTGCTTCGAGCTCCTTCGGCGCCAACCCCGCTCCGACGCATCCGAACTATAACTATCCTCCGGCCTATCAGTCTTCTGATTTTCCGCAGCACACCGCGGGATCGGAAATTTTGATTTCTCCGGCCGAAGCTAAACAGTACGGCACCGTGCCGCTCTGGATTTCTGAATTTGGTTTTCCGGTGGTAACGGGACCCCACACCGTGGAACCTCGCCTGGAACCCTACATCCGCAACTGTATGAACCTGCAGCGCGGAGAACTCCGCCGCTTCGCCCAAATGGTTAAACAGTCACGCTACAACTACATCGGTTACCTAGCTCGCTCGGGCTGGGGCTTCGGCAGCCGCGTAATTTTGAGTCCGCAAGAATTCCCCGGTCACTTCTCGGGATTGCTCATTGCCCGTCCCGAAAAGTCGATTCAAGAATACCTCGCTACGGCCACTTGGCCCGAAATTTTCCGTAACTCGCAAATCGGTTACGCGAAAGAGATCGTGGTTCGCGCAGGTCTCGACGGTCAGAACCGTTGTTACTACGCCAAGGCTGAAGAAATTTTGGCCCACGTATCGACCCTCTCAAACTGCGTCGCTAAACGTGGCGCATCCCATTGCTCGCAGCCTGACCGTAGCAACCAAGGCAACAATCCTCTGGACTTGCCCGCCCCCGGAAACGTTCTCGGCTACCCCTGAACTAGCTAAGAGTTAAGCCTCTCCCCCACCCAGAGCGCCGTGAGGCGCTCTGGGTTTTTGCTTTTTGAGTTGCCAGCATTTCACGCAGCACCTATCTCTGCAGGATGTTCCGTATTTCTGCACTGATTCTATTTGTTTTCATCTCTGCTCCCCGCGCCCGCGCCACTCAGGCCAATCCGGCACTGTACCGAAAGATTGCGCTTAGCATTCCAGCAAATTATTCGCTCGTGCACCGTTCACTCACCGGCGATTTACCCGTGTCGTGGTCCGTCACGCAAATGCAGCCGGCCCAGGCCGAGCCCACAGTGTTCGACACTTCGAGCGACGACTCTGACTCGGTTGAATTCTACGACCGCATTCTTTTCGGCGCGGGCTCTAAACTTACGGCCAATGGCCGCGTGCTACCGCTCACTTGCTTGTGGGTGCACGGCTCACATCATTCGCACGCCCCCCAAAATCAGCGCATTCTCCTGCGGCGTCTCTACTTGGTAGCCAGCGACACTACCTGCACCGGTCCCGTGAAGCCGGGTCTTCCCCCAGAAGGTAACCCCGAGCTAAACTGGGACTCTTACATCTACTTTGAGCAAGCTACGCCCGCGCTCGACGCCTTCCATTCGGCCGTTTTGAGCTTTTATGGCACGGCGTATCCACTCCAACCGGCCAACTAAGAGGTTAATATTAAAGCCGATTAACTGCCTTACAGAGTTTTCCACATAAATCTTTACAAATTTATTGACGACCTGTGGATAACCTCTTAAGAACCTTTCTTACAACTTAGTCAAAGATCAGCGGCCGCAAGGCCGATGGTTTTAACCCCGATACAGAATCCCTGCCCTCCCCCTGTATCGGGGTCTTTTTTTGCCCAAAATCTGATAAATCTAAAAATCATGTTCGTCGCAGCGGCAAAAATTCTCATCGATTTTTACGGCAACTACGATTTACCGCTCAAACGCGCCGAAATGAAAAAACTCGCACTCGAAGTGAAGAAAAACTTCAACGCTTCCGTCGCTGAGATCCAAGAAAAAATTGATGATCCCGAACGCTGCTTACTCGGAGTAGCCATGACGGCTTCTACACATGCCGATGCACGCCACGCCATCGATCGAGCGCGTCAGCACATCGACAACATCGCCTTTGCGCGCGTGGTTTCAGAAGACGTCGACATTTTTCAGCTCGATTAAAAATTTTCGCCCAGGCCGTACTTCGCAGATTTTGCGTACACGCCATTTACCTGGGACTGCAAATCGCGCAGATGCTTGATACGCGAAGCATCTGCCGGGTGCGTAGATAAAAACTCGGGCGGCTTACCGCCTCCCACCGCCTTCGAAAAACGTTCCCAAAAAATCGGACCTTCAGCCGGATCATACCCAGCAGCGGCCGCATAGCGCAGACCGTGTTCATCGGCTTCGGATTCGTTGTCGCGCGAGAAAGGAAGCACCACGCCCACGGAAGCGCCCATGCCCATGAGTCCCAGCGTGAGATCGCGATATTTAGAGTCGCGCAACAAGGCAAGATCGATGGCCGCTAGTCCTCCCTGCACAATCAATCCCTGCGTCATGCGCTGACCGCCGTGCCGGAGCACCGCGTGCGCCACCTCGTGACCCATCACGATGGCCATAGAGGCTTCGTTCTTCAGCACCGGGAGAATGCCGGTGTAAAAAGCGACCTTGCCGCCGGGCAAGCAGAAGGCGTTCATTTCTTTGCTCTCGATGAGCTTAAATTCCCACTGAAAATCGCTCACCGGCGAGGCCGCCGCAATGCGCTTGCCCACGCGCCGAAGAAGGGCGTTCATGCGCGGATCGTTCGAGACTTTTTCTTTCTTCAGAAGATCGCGGTAGGCCTCTTCGCCCATGGCCGCTTCTTGCGCCGTGCTCGTCACAATGAAGGCCTTGCGATCGGAGCCCGGCAGAGACACGCAGGCCTGCAGACCGAAGGCCAAGAAAAAGGGGAGCACGATTAGAATTCGCTTAAAATCCACGGGCTTTCTCTTAGCGGTACTTTACCCTTCTCATCAAGAGGGCTAGACATACTCGTCATGACAACGAGCCCCAAAACCGAAGACCAACATCTCGTTCGCCGGCAAAAATTAGCAGCGCTGCGCGAAGCCAAGCGGGACTACCCCCACGGCGTGAAGGTCAAGGACACGGCTGCCGATATCGCGACTCGCTTTGGCGAAGTTAAAGACGCGGAGGCTCTGGCCGCCGGTGGAAGTTTTTCGGTAGCAGGCCGCGTGGCCTTCGTGCGCTCCTTCGGTAAGGCGGGCTTCGTTAAAGTGCGCGACCGCTCGGGCGTTATTCAACTCTACGTGGGCAAAGACAACATCGACGCCGAGTCGTTCAAAGAATTCGAAGCCCTCGATCTGGGCGACATCGTGCACGCCGAAGGCACGCTCATGCGCACCAAGACGGGCGAACTGAGTTTGCTCGCTAAGGGCTTCCGCATTCTCTCCAAGTGTCTCCATGCGCCGCCCGAAAAATTCCACGGTCTGTCGGACATCGAAGAACGCTACCGCAAACGCTACGTAGACCTTATGAGCAGCGACGAATCGCGCAAGGTCTTTATGGATCGCGCGGCCATCGTGCAGGGCGTGCGCGAGTACTTTTTGCAGCGCCAGTTCATGGAAGTCGAAACGCCCATGATGCACTCGCTCGTTTCGGGCGCAGCGGCGCGGCCCTTCGTCACGCACCACAACACGCTCGACATGAAACTTTACCTGCGCATTGCGCCGGAACTGCACCTCAAACGGCTCGTCGTGGGCGGCTTTGAGCGGGTCTTCGAAATCAACCGCAACTTCCGCAACGAGGGCGTGTCCACGCGGCACAATCCCGAGTTCACCATGATTGAGTTCTACATGGCCTACGCCACGTACCACGACCTCATGGACATGACGGAAGAACTCATCTCGGGCCTGGCGCAAAAAGTGCGCGGCAGCACCACCATCACGGTGCAGGGCCAGGAAATTAATTTGGGCAGCCCCTGGACTCGTATTTCCATGGAGAACGCCGTCATCACCATGTCTGGTTACGAGGGCAAGGTGCAGGACACCGAAGGCATGCGCGCCTACCTCAAGCAGCGCGGGGCCAAACTTACGGGCCGCGAACAAGCCGGTCACTTGCTAACGATGATCTTTGAAGAGGACGTCGAAAAACAACTCATTCAGCCCACCTTCGTAACGGGCTATCCCGTTGAAGTGTCGCCCCTCGCGCGCCGCGCCGACAAGCCCTCGAACGAAGGCTTTGCGATCACCGAGCGATTTGAACTCTTCATCAACGGCGGCGAAATTGCGAACGGCTTTAACGAGCTCAACGATCCGGACGACCAACGCGCCCGCTTCGAGTCACAGACCAAAGAGAAAGACGCCGGCAACGTAGAAGCCACGGACTTCGACGCCGACTACATTCAAGCGCTCGAATACGGATTGCCGCCCACCGCGGGCGAAGGCATTGGCATCGACCGCTTGACGATGCTGCTTACCGATTGCGCCAGCATTCGCGACGTCATTTTGTTCCCGCTCATGAGACAGGAATAAGCGCACGTGCTGCCTCGGGAGTGGTGGAAGCTTAGCCTTTTGTGGTTTGTGGACCTCAAGGCGCGCACCCCGCCCTTCAAACGTTCGCTCCTGACGAACAGTTTTCACACGGCCGTGCTGGGCCTTGCGCTCGGCGTGGCCGCGTTGTCCGTTACGCTTGCTATTTTCACGGGCGCCGAACGTGTCTTCGCGCGGGGCATCACCGCCTCCCTAAGTCACATCACGCACTTTACGCAGTGGCACACCAACGAAGAGCTTGACCACATGGTGGCCCTTGCTCCGCCGGGCGTGGAGCGCGCCGTTTATTTTTGGACCTCGCAGGGACTCCTCGTGGGCCCCAAAGGCGGACGCGGCGTGATGATCGAAGGCCGACGCAATACGGGCACCGCAGTAACGCCCGGTGGACCGGTGCTCGTGGACCTCGGCAAACCCCTTGCCGAAATATTGGGATTAAAACCGGGCGACAAATTTCGTATTTTGCTGCCGGGCATTCTGAAGGGCTCCGTAGAAGCGCAGCTGCGCGATGTGCTGCAATTTGGCATGCACGATGTCGACTCGCGCCTGGCCGTGGTGATCGACGAAAGCTTGCGGCCGCTACTGGAAAGCCAAGATCCCGAGTCGTACCGCAAGCGCCCGGGCGATGCTCACGGCATTCGCTTTTGGCTCCAAAGCCAGGGCCGCGATCCGCGCGATGCGCGCTGGGTAGAAAAATGGCGCGATGAGTACGAAAAAAATTTGGAACGCGCGCACCTGACCGAAAGCAACGCGCTCTTCCGCACCTGGAAAGATTTGCAGCGCAATCTGCTGGGCTCCATTGGCATGGACAAACAGCTCCTCGTCGTGGTGATGGGCCTGCTCACACTCGTGGCCACGTTGAACGTTGCCGCCACCCTCGTCGTTCTTTTCTTAGAGCGCGACCGCGAAATGGCCGCGCTCCGTGCACTGGGCCTTTCGCAGCGCGGACTCCTGGGCTGGATTAGCATCCAAGGATTTCTCATGGGTGTGGTGGCCTCTACCCTCGGCATGGCTCTCGGTTGGGGCTTTGCGCATTTGCTCCGCGCCCTTCCCATTGCGCGCCTGCCCGCGGATATTTACCGTATCGATCGCTTGCCCCTAGGTTACGACGGATGGGAACAAGCGGGCGCCTTTTTATTTGGCATCGTGGCGGCTCTGGGCGCCGCGGCCCTACTGGGGCGCCGCCTAGCCCGCACCGACTTTTTACCCGTGTTAGGACAACGCCGATGAAGATCGAAGCCTTTGACCTCGTTAAAAGTTATTCCGATGGCGACCGCAGTGTGCCCGTGCTTCAGGGCGCCAGCCTGACCGTGGAAGCCGGAAGCTGCATTGCTCTGCTCGGCGCTTCGGGCTCCGGAAAATCCACCATGCTTCACTGCCTCGCCCTGCTCGACCGCTTCGAATCGGGCCGCCTCCTCTTCGACGGTGTGGATGTAAGCACCCTGGACGACCAAGAAGCTTCGCGCTGGCGCCTGGAGAAGTTGGGTTTCGTGTTTCAATTTCACCATCTGATTCCCGAACTCACGGCGGCGGAGAACGTGCAATTGCCCGCTTCGCTTCTGGGCGGCAAAAACAAAGGGCCGAGCGCCCGCGAGGCCCTGGACTGGGTGGGACTGGCCGACAAACACACGCGCTTTCCGTGGCAGCTTTCGGGCGGCGAACAACAGCGCGTAGCCATCGCACGGGCCCTCGTGAACCGCCCCCAAGTGCTTTTCACCGACGAAGCCACGGGGAACCTGGACCGCCCACGGGCCGAAGAAATTTTGGACCTCCTCCTCAAAATCAATCGGGAGTTCAAAACGACTTTGTTGTCCGTGACGCACGACGCGGACCTTGCTGCGCGCTATAGTCACCGTTACCGTTTGAAAGACGGCAAGATATGGGATTGTGTAGGGCTTTGATGATTCGACTGCGGCGCGGCTTTGTTCACTTTTGCCTTTTGGTTGGCCTTTTGGCGTGTGGACTCGGGGCGACCTCCGCCCTAGCGCTTCCCATTAAGACGATCGTCATCGAGGGCAATCGCCGCATCGAAGCCGATGCCATCCGCGAAAAAATGCACCTCAAAGTCGGCAACGAGGCCAGTCCCGAAGCCGTGCGCGCCGATCTCTCGGCTATTTTTGGATTAGGTTTTTTTGAAGATGGCCGCGTCGAGCAAGACGACGACGGCACCTTGCACGTGATTGTGCGCGAGCGGCCGGTCGTTACCGAAATCAAATACGAGGGCTCGGACGAATTCGAAGCTAAGGACCTGGAAGAGGCCTCGGGCCTGAAGGCCTTTAACGTCGTGAACCTCTCCAAAATTCGGGCCGCCCAAACGGCCATCACCAAGAAGTACGAAGACAAGGGCTACTATCTGGCCCGCGCGCCCTACCTCTTGGAACCCATCGCGGACAAACCCAACGAAGTCCGCCTGGTCTTTAAGATTCAGGAAAACGAAAAGGTCCGCGTGCGGAAGATTTTCTTCCTCGGCAACAAGGTCTTTTCGTCCGACGATATTCGCGAGGGCTCCCACATGAGCACCACCGAAGGTCACGCTTTTTCGTGGGCGACCGGCGGCGGCACCTACCGCGAAGCCTTCTTTGACCGCGACCTGAACAACCTGGCTTACTTTTACGGCAAGTACGGTTACATCGAAGCCAAGTTTGCCAAACCTCGCGTCACCCTCAGCGAAGATCGCCGCTACGTGGATATTTTTATCGATGTAGACGAAGGCAAGCAATTCTTCCTGGGGAACGTGACCTTCAAGGGCGATCTGATCTTTACGCAGGAAGATTTGCGCAGTTCCTTCGGCATGAAGGAAGGCGAAGTCTTTTCGCTCGAAACCCTGCGCGAACAAATTCTAAAACTCACGGATAAGTACGGCGACGAAGGCTACGCTTTTGCCAACGTGGTGCCCAAAACGCAGATTCGCGAAGGCACTCAAATTGTGGACCTTAACTTTGACATCGAAAAGGGTGAAAAAGTTTACTGGGGCAAAATCAGCGTCTCCGGCAACACCAAGACGCACGACAAAGTAGTGCGGCGCGAACTTCCCTTTTATGAAGGCGAGCTCTACAACGCGACCAAACGCAACAAGGGTCTGGAGCGCATCAAGCGCCTAGGCTTCTTTGGCGACGTTAGCTTCCTGACCTCCACACCCCCGGGCTCGAACAACACCTTGAACCTAGAAGTGCGCGTGGCCGAAAAACAAACCGGCTCGCTGCAAGTGAGTGCCGGTTGGAGCACGGCCCAGGGCTTTGTGGTGGGCGGCCAAATCACCCAGGCCAACTTGTTTGGTCTGGGGCAACAACTCAGCTTCTCGCTGAACTGGGCTTCGACTTCGAAGACCTTCGACTTGAGCTTTACCGATCCGCGTATTTTCGACAGCGAATGGCTCTTTGGCTTTGATCTGTACCTACGCGAAAACGCCGTGGGTTACTCGCCCATCACCTATAACCAAAAAGTTTACGGCAGCGACGTGCGCTTGGGCCGCGAAATTTACGAGAACCTCTCTCTCTTTGGCACCTATAAGATTGAGCGCTCGCTCCTTTCGAACCCCATTAACGAGAGCGTTTACACTTCCCCTGGAGAAAAAGACTCGCTCGTCAGCTCGATCACTTCGACCATCGCTTACGACACGCGCAACAACCGCCTCGATCCCTCCGGCGGCGAATACCTGTCGGCGTCCGGCGAATTTGCCGGTCTTGGCGGCCGCGTCTTCCAAAAATATTCGGCCGAGGCCAAGATGTACCGTCGCCTCTTCTGGAATTTCGTGTACCGCACCCGCGCGGAGTACTCGCTACTCACGAACAACATGAACGGCGACCCCGTTCCCGACACCGAGCGCTTTGTGCTCGGCGGCCCCTTCTCGCTGCGTGGTTACGGCCCGGGCTCCGTGGGTCCCTCGAAAACAGTGCTCAATACGCGCGATCAAACCCCTGGCCAACTCGGCGCCCCCGCCACGGTTACCATCGGCGGTACGCAGAAGTTTGTTTACGTGAACGAAGTAGAATTTCCCCTCATTGCGGAAGCCAACATTCGCATGGTCTTTTTCTTTGACGCGGGCAATACCTGGGACAGTTTCTCGGCCGCCTCGCCCGCCTTCCTTTCGGACGTTGGTTGGGGCATTCGTTGGTACTCTCCCCTCGGGCCCCTGCGCTTTGAGTGGGGTTACCCGCTGCGAGTGCTCCCTAACTCGCCGGATAGCCCGTACTTTAACTTCATCATTGCCCCCAGTTTCTAAAGTTTAGGTCCGATGATAGAGTCCTTCTCCATGATGAGAAAATCTATTGTCACCGCGACCCTTTTGATGAGTTCCTTGGCTCTTTCTGCCAACGCTTTCGCCATGAAAGTGGGCATTGTGAACCTGCAGCGCGCGCTTCAGGAAACGAAAAAAGGCAAGAGTGCTAAAGCCACCCTCGAAAAAGAAGTCGAAGAAAAGAAAAAGAAAATCGACACCGAACGCAGCGCACTTCAGAAGGCAACCGAAGAGTTCCAAAAGAAGAGCGCCGTGATGTCCGAAAAAGCCCGCAACCAAAAGGGCATGGAAATGCAGCAGAAAATTGCGCAGTTCCAAGAGTTCGTACAAAAGTCGCAGCAAGAAGTTCAGGGCCGCGACTCCGAACTCACCAAACCCGTACTCGACGGTTTGCGCGCCACGGTGGCCGACATCGCGAAGAAGCATAAAGTTGACCTCGTGTTCGAAGAAAACACGAGCGGCATGCTGTACTCCGAAGAAAAAGTCGACCTCACGGACGACCTCATCAAAGCTTACGACAACAAGTAAGCCCCCGTTTCTAGGGAGACCCTCATGAGCGAGCGCTTGGCGAGTCTAGCGGATATTTGGCCCGCCGGGCCCGCCGCTCTCGCTGCGGATTTAGAGGCCGAAGGCTTCCGAATCGACCGGGCTAAGAGCTCGGCGCTCGCCATGAAGCTTGAACTCTGGAAGCAAATTCGCACCCCCCGCAGTTCCGACACGAAGTCTCCACAGCGTGGGGACTTTTGCTATTTGGCCCAATCGCGTCGCACCGAACTCAGCGCCGATTGGGGCCTCGTTTTTATTTCCCCTAAAGTTCAGCCGGCTCCGCAAGCACCTCACCTGTGCGTGGATGCGCCCGACGCGGCCATTGATTTCGTTTTACGGCGCACCTCCCCGGCGGAATGGAGCGGCGAGAGCAATGTCGTCCCCGCTGGCGTCACTGCCGAGACGGGTGTGGTGATTGGGCCCGACTGCCAAGTGGGCGCCGGAACCGTGCTCGAAGCCGGAGTACGCCTAGGCGCGCGCGTGCGCATTGGCCGCAATTGCCGCATCGGTGCACACAGTCGCATTGCTGACGACACGATCATCGGCAACGAATGCGTGCTGACGGGTTGCGTTTCGCTCGGAGGACAGGGTTTTGGTTTTGTGAAGTATCCACGCGATGCACGCCCTCGGCCACGTTTACACGTTGGCCGAGTGGTGATCGAGGACCGCGTGCGTCTAGGCGCCTTTGTGGCCGTGGATCGCGGAGTCTTTGAAGACACCTGCCTTCGTCACCGCACCTCGCTCGACAACATTGTGCAAGTAGCCCACAACTGCACTGTAGGTGAGGACAGCGTTCTTTGCAGTTTAGTGGGTCTCTCAGGCTCCACCCGGGTGGGAGACCGAGTGACCATCGCCGGACTCGTAGGAACCAAAGGCCATTTAAGCATTGGAAGCGACGTGACAATCGCCGCGCAAAGCGGAGTGACCTGTGATATTTCGGACGGCGAAACGGTCAAAGGATACCCCCCGCGGCCGCTGAACGAAGCGCTCAAACTCGAGGTCCTCAAGGGCCGGCTCCCGGAGCTGTTCGAGCGCCTCAAAACTTTGGAAAAAAGGCTCGAGGATAACGAACAGTGATTTCTAACGAACCAAAAAGAACGCTCCCGCACCGGGAACCGTTCCTCTGGGTCCACCGCCTGATGGAACGTAATGAAGCTGGTACCGAGGGCATGGTGGAACTCGACATTCATCCCGAATGGGATGTCTTTAAGGGCCACTTTCCGGGCCGGCCCATTTTCCCTGGCGTGCTCGCCATGGAAGCTGCAGCGCAGGCCTGTTTTTGGATCAACATGGGCGTGATGCCCGAAGGCGCCGCCATTCCCGACGTGCTCTTTGTTTCAGTAGAACGCTACCGCTTCAAGCGCCCGGTCGTTCCTCCGGCCACGCTGCAAATTCGGGGCAAAGAAATTCAGAGCCGCGGCACGCTCTTTTTGTGGGATGTTGAAATTCATTCCGCCGGTCAGCTCATGTCGAGCGGCACCTTCTGGATGCAAAAGACACCCAAGAAGCTGCCCGCATGAGCCAACCCACGATTCACAGCACGGCCTTCGTCGATCCGCAAGCCCAATTGGGCGAGGACGTTACGGTTGGTCCCTACTGCATGGTTGGTCCCCACGTAAAACTGGGGGCGCGCACCAAGCTCATTTCCCACGTGGTCATGGACGGCCGCGTGACCACGGGCGAGGACAATACATTTTTTCCATACTGCGTTATCGGCATGGAACCCCAGGACCTCACCTACAAGGGCGAGGAAACCAGCGTGGTGATTGGTAACCGCAATCGCTTCCGCGAGAACGTCACCATTCACCGGGGCACCTACAAAGATAAAAAAGTTACTCGCCTGGGCGACGACAACTACCTCATGGTCGGCTGCCACGTGGCGCATGACTGCGTCATTGGCAATCGCCTAGTGGCCGCTAACCAAGTGGCGCTGGCCGGCCACGTGCAGGTGGGCAACTTTGTAAACATTGGCGGTCTCACCGGCATTACGCAATTTTGCCGCATCGGGGACTACGCGTTCATTGGTGCAGGCAGCGTGCTTCGCCGTGATTTGCCTCCCTACATGTGCGCCAAGGAGTGGTCTGAGGTAAGTGGTCCCAACCTGGTGGGCCTTAAGCGCGCCGGCATGACCGAGGAAGAAGTCCGCGTAGCGCGCGAGCTCTACAAATCGCTCTACCTAGGCAATCAAACGACCGAAAAGGCGATTCTGGAGCTGGAAGAGCGTTTTTCTTCATCGGCCGTAGCCCGCCGCTTTATAGATTTCCTGAAAGAAACTAAGATAGGAATCCAACGCTAACCTAGCCGGAGGATGCCGCCCATGGGTTCTAAAAATGACGTTCGCTTTGCTGTCGTCGGTGCCGGTCACATGGGCAGCAACCACATCAAAAAAATTCTCGCCATCGGCGACCGCATCGGCGCGCGCGTTAGCGTGATTGTCGAGCCCGACGAACTCCGCGCCACGGCCCTTGCGCGGGAATTTCCGGAGAACTCGCGCCCCCGCACTATTGCGAACGTGGGACAAATTTCGAGCGTCGGTAAAGACGACTTCCCCGATGTTGCCATTGTGGCCGTGCCTGCGTCGATTCACGTGGAAACCACCTCGGCGTGCCTCGCCAAGGGTTTGCACTGCCTCGTCGAAAAACCTCTCGGCTTTTCGGCCCTCGACTGCCGCGACCTCGAAGAACAAGCCCTGAAGGCCGGAAAAATTTTGCAAGTCGGATTACTCGAACGCTGGTCGCTGTCGAACCTCTGGAAAGATTGGAAACCTAAGCAGGGCCCCTGGACCATCAACTCTTCGCGCGTGGGCCCCTTTGTTCCCCGCGCCGCCGACACCGACGTGATTCACGACCTCATGATTCACGACATCGACATGTTCGTGCTGCTAGATTCCATTCGTAACTTTCCGAAGATCACCAAGGTTCGAGCTTGGGGCCGCAAGCTGCGCTCCAACCTGCTTGACTACGCCATCGTAGCCCTGGACCTTGAAGATGGCGGCATGGCCCGCTTCTTTGCCTCGCGCCTGTCGGCCGAATCGCACCGCACCTGGGAAATGACCGGCCCCGACTGGCACTGCTCCATCGATTTCATGCGCCGCACGCTGAAGCGTTTCGAACGCGCCGGCCGCGACATGAATGCCTTTGTGGCGCACGAAACGCAATGGACTTCGGGAGATCCGCTGGGTTTAGAAATCGAAACCATGGTGCAACGAGTGCGAGGCACCTTCGACACCGGTCTGGCGAAACAAATGTCTTCCTTCTGCAGCTCCGCCACTCTCATTCCGACGCCTCAGAACGTGCTCCGCACGCACGAGATCATCGATGAAATCCTGAGCTGCATTAAAGTTCTGGAATAAAGTGAAACGCGTTCTTGTTTCGGCCGGCGACCCCTCGGGTGATTTAATTCTCGCGGCCCTCGTGCGCGCCATCAAAGCCTCACCGGTGGGCAATCAGTACGAATTTGCGGGTCTTTGCGGACCGGCTTCTATGCGCGAAGGCGTGCAACTCGTGGCCGAAGCCAAGGACGTCGCCGTGGTGGGCATTTCGGAAGTGGTGCGCAAGCTGCCTCAAATTTTCGGCGCCCTTGGCAAACTCCGCCAGGAACTCAGTCGCTGCGACTCCGTGCTGTGCGTGGATTTTCCGGATTTTAACCTCAAGCTCGCCGACATCGCCCGCGTGCAAGGCAAACCGGTGGACTACATTATTGCTCCGCAAGTTTGGGCCTGGCGTCACGGACGCCTGCCCAAGATCGCACGCAGTGTGCGACGCTTGTATCCCGCGCTGCCCTTTGAAGAAGAACTTTTTCGCGAAGCCGGCGTAGACGCTCACTTTTTGGGCCACCCGATTCGTGACATGCTGCCACCGCGAGCCCGACGCGAATCGCGCACCGAATTGCAAGTACTTCCCGCCGAGCGCTTGCTCTGTCTTATGCCCGGATCGCGGCGCACAGAAATTGAACGTCACCTTCCCCTCTTCTTAGAGGCCTGGGATATTTTCACGCACCTCGAAGCCAACGCCCACCACCGCGTGCGCAACCGTGCCGTGCTTCCTCTGGCCCCCGGCTGGACGCGCGAAGCTTGGCTCGCGATTCTGTCCGCAAAGGACCGGGCGCGCTTCGAAGAGCTCGAAAAATCCGGCGAGTGGATACTCGCCAGCGATTCGCGGCGTGCGCTAATGGCCGCCGATTTTGGATGGATCGTATCGGGCACAGCCACGCTCGAAGCCGCGCTCTACATGTTGCCGCACATCTTGGTTTATCGACTCAGTTATTTCTCAGCCTTGCTCATCAAGAGCCTGAGCCATTACTTTTCCGATCGCAACGCGGCGGCCGGACTACCGAACATTCTGCTGGGCCAAAATGTGATTCCAGAACTACTGCAGGATGATGTAGACGCGCGACGCCTAGCAATTGAGTCTTTCGAGCTCCTGAACGATCCTGCTCGTTTGAGTACTATTGGAAAATCGTTGCGTTATTTACCCAAAAAATTGGGCGACGTGGGCGCCGTGATGCGCATCTCCGCAGACTTGCTCCAGATGTGGGGCGCTGGATCGTGAACCTCATTCGGGACCTAGCGTTGCAAGCCGCGTCCCAGCTCTATCAATGGGGATCGCGCCTACATCGTTTGCGAACTGCAACTACTTGTCTACCCGCACCGGTGATTTCAGTAGGTAACATCGCCAGCGGAGGTCGCGGTAAAACTCCGTTCGTTATCTACCTCGCACAGAAGCTTAAACTGCGCGGATGGAATCCCGTGGTGCTGACGCGTGGATATGGCCGACAATCCTCCGAGGCTATTTGGCTACGTCCCCATTTAGCGCCACTTCCAGGAGCTGCTCAAACCGGCGACGAAGCCTTCGAAATATTTGCACGAACACAGATCGACGTTCTAGTGAGTGCCCAGCGCACAGAACAAGCGCAGCGGTACCTGGAAGAAAATTCATCGGCACGAACAATTTTTCTTTTGGATGATGGATTTCAACACTGGCGCCTGCACCGCAACTTCGATTTAGTTCTGGTGGATGAATCTGATTTTCGCGACGCCGTTCTCCCGAAGGGCCGGCTGCGCGAAACCCCCGCAGCTCTGCAAAGAGCACATCTGGTCCTGCAGCGCGGACGAGATTTCGAAAAAATCACCCAGCTAGTCGCCCCCATCCCACGTACTGCTGACGCGTTAGCGCTCACCACTCGCGCTCCCGACGCAGCTTACGCCACTCATTTGCGCGCTTACGTTCCCCAAGTAGCTATGCTAAACCTTGAGGACCACGCGCCCGCTGAGCGCATTCTCTCTGCGATCGCTCGCCGCCCCGAAAACTTTTTGCTCCTTGGCGCTAAAGAAGCCGCCAAGTTATTACCACCCACCCAATATTTTAACTTCCTACGCTCTGGTGCAATCTCCACCATGCTTGCTGATCGGCAATGGGAACTCGTTTACGTTGCTTGCGAACTGCACATCGCCCGCGAAGACCTGTTATGGGAAGGCCTCGAAAAGGCTCTGCGTACATGAGTCGCATTTTGGGCGCCATTGTCTATCGCGCATTGTGGTTTTTGGGGGGCTTAATTTTTTTGCTGCCCTTCAGTGCGAAGGACGGCCTGGCCCGCGTGGCGGCTTCCTTCTGGTTCCATATTGTGCGTTTTCGCCGACACATTATTCTCCAAAACTTGGCCCTCGTTTTTCCGCGCGAAAATCAGGAGCCCATGGCTGCCTTTCAGTTTCGCTGCGAGCATTTGGCCGAGCGCCATCTCCGCCACGTGGTGCTGACCTTTCTGGAAATGCTCGAACGTTTTCATTGGGATGCGCGCGTGCTGGATCGGCGCATTCGCGTGGAGGGCCTCGAAAATTCGCGACCCCAGCGCGAAGCAGGACAAGGCGCTTTCTTCCTTACGGCCCACCTGGGTAACTGGGAATTGATTTCGCTCGTAGGCAAACTGCTCCACATTCGCTTGGCGATCATCACCAAAGCGCTGCGCAACTCTTTCTTCGATCGTGTATGGGTGCGCAGCCGACTGAGCTACGGTCTGGAACTCCTAGAAGAATCTGGCTCGGGCCTGGCCATTGCACGTGGCATCCGGCAAGGCAAAGCCATTGGCTTTATTTTGGATCAACACACGGGCGAGCCTCATGGCATTGAATGTGAATTTTTAGGTCTTCCGGCTTGGTGTCCCAAGGGGCTAGCTATTTTGTCTACCCGGCTGCAGGCGCCCATTTTGCCCGCCTACCTCATCCGCGAAGAGAACGGGAACTTTACGCTCCATATGGAAGCACCGCTCCGCTTCCCGGAGATCGAAGCTAAGAATCCTTTGCTGTGCACCGAGTCAGGCTCCCTTACTGATGCCGGCCTCCGCTACCACATCTCGATTTGTAATGAGAATATGAAGAAGTGGATTCTCCATGCACCCGACCAATATCTTTGGCTGCATCGCCGCTTCAAAAACATTCTCGATTATCGTCGCCCCTTGCCCTGGTCCCTTTAATCCTGCTCGCGTCCTGCGCCGCCTCGCTCAAGTCGGAATCTGACATCACCATGGCCCCCGTAGAGCTCGAGCAAAAATTTGAAAATTTTGATCGAAGCAAGATCAATCCCCCACCTCCGCTGAAACCATCGCTCGCCGCGACACCGCCATATCTTCCGGTAACCACTCCGCCCCCCGCAACCAACTCGGCGCCGAGCGCCAAAGCAGCCTCCGCAAAGACCTCAAAGAAAAAAAATAAAACTCCCGTTGCAAGCAACTCGGCAACGCCCACCCCTCCGCTCGCTCCTGCTTCAGCCGCTGAAGCTCCCACGTGGACTCCGTCTGGCTGGCCCTACGGTGTTGGCGAAAAAGTCACCTGGGTACTGCGCTACGGCCCGCTCGAAGGCGGCATCGCCACCCTCTCTGTAGAAGAACCGCAAGTGCTGGAAGGCGAACCCGTGCTGCATTACCAAGGGCTCGTGAAAAGCTCCAAGGTTCTCGAGTGGTTCTATAAAATCGACAACGAGATCAATACTTGGGTGCGTATGGCGGATCACCTTCCGCTGCGACAAGAAATCAAGCAACTCGAAAGTGCTCGCTGGGGCCGCCGAGTTGTGGTTTTTGACCAGGCAACGAACAAGGCCAAATTCTTTTCGAGTCTCACGAAGTCCGATGGCAACAAGGAAGAGGTTCTCCGCGAAGACGCCATCACGCCGTACGCGCAGGACATCTTTAGCTCGCTTTATTTTTTCCGCTTCATCGATCCCAAACAGACCACGAAGTTTCCGATTCACGATCGATGGAAAAACTGGAGCAACGACGTCACCTATCTCAACGACGAAACCATCTCTACGCCCGCCGGTCAGTTTGAATGCTCGCACTACAAACTCTTGCCCCGTGTCGACGGTGCGCTCGAACCCAAGGGCGACGTAGAAATCTGGGTGAGCAATCAAAAAGAGCACCTCATTGTGAAGTTCACGGCCAAAATCAAAGTGGGCGCCCTGACCGGCGAACTCCGCAGCTTCGAACCCGGTCGTCCCCTCGATCTTCCTTTGCCCCGCCTGAAAACGCCGCTAAAGTAAGCGCATGGATTCCGCCCTCACCGTGGTCGTGCTGACGCTCAATGAAAGCGATCGCATTGCCCGTTGTCTGGAGTCGCTCCCCCGCCACGCTAAAGTGCTCGTGCTCGATTCGTACTCAAGCGACGACACTCTCCAGCGCGCAGCTCAAACGTGGGCCACTCTTCAACGTCCCTCCGGCAATTTAGCCCTCGTACAACGGCCCTGGCCTGGTTTCACGGCCGCCCGCAACGCGAGCCGCGAGTGGGTCACCACTCACTGGGTTTTCTGGCTCGATGCCGACGAATGGCTCTCGCCTGCACTGAGTGAACGCCTGGAGCATTTGGACCAGCTACCAAGATCTGTATCGATCGCTGATTTTCCACGCCGCTCGCGCTTTCTGGGCCGATTTATTCGCTTCGGCGGTTGGTATCCCGACCGCAAACGGCGTCTGGCACGTACCGCGCAGGCCGAATGGCGCAGCGGCCCCAACGGCTCCGATGTGCACGAAGATTTGTACGCACACCAAGGCGAAGTCGCTCACCTGGGCGAAGAAATTCTGCACGAGCCCTTCCGCGACACGCGCGATCAAGAAGACACCAACGAGCGCTACTCTTCCTTGCTCGCCAGCGGCCTGGCCGCACGCTTGCGCCAACGGGGCAGCAAGGCCCCTTCCGGCCTGTACATTCGCTGGCGCATGCTCATTAAGTTCATCGAAAATTATTTTTGGAAACTCGGCTGCCTCGATGGCTATCCGGGCTTCGTGATTGCCCGGGGATCCGCACGCAGCCTGGGCCTGCGCCTGCGCAAAGCCGGGGAGTTGCTACGATGAACGAGCGTTTTCTAGTTATTCAAACGGCCTTCATTGGCGACGCGATTCTTTCGCTGCCCTTTTTGTTTCGGCTCTGCGAATTACATCCGCACGCTGAAATTGACATCGTCGCGACACCGGCGACGCACCGAATTTTTACCATCGCTAAAGAACGCGGCTTGACACCTTGGGCCGCACACATTCACGTGCACGCCTTTGATAAGCGCGCCGCGCACCGCGGGTTTCGCCCCGCCGCCCGATTCATGCGCGAGCTCCGCGCGCGCTCCCCCCATTCGTTCACCGCGGCCTTTTGCCTGCAACGCAGTCTGCGCAGCGCCGTGCTGGCCTGGTGGTCAGGCGCAAGCGAGCGCATCGGTTTTTCGTCGGGCTCGGCGGCCTTCCTGTACAACCGGCTCGTACGCCGCGACTGGGAGTCAGGCCGTTCCGAGGTAGAAAAAAACCTCGACTTGCTTCGCGCCCATAGCGGCCAAGTCGAAGAATGGGCCCCGCGCAAAGCGCCCTCGCTGCTGCGAAATCCTAAGCTTCCCTCGCGTCCGGCGGATTTGCTGGGCGCTCCCGTTGTTCTTTCCCTCGGTAGTCCCTGGCCCACCAAACGTTGGCCCGTAGAGAATGCCGCCGAAATGTGCACGCGACTTACCCGCGAGGGCATCGACGTGCACCTCGTTGGCGACCCCGCCGCCGTGCCCCTCGGCGCCGAAGTCAAACGCCTCGTGCCGAGTTTGCTGCTCAAGGATTTAACCGGCCAAACCGACCTCATGGGCTGGATCGACGCCATTCAAAGCGCCCGCATGTTAGTCAGCGGCGATTCCGCTGCCGTGCACGTGGCCAGCGATTTAAACGTACCGGTGCTGGCCCTCTTTGGCCCCACTTTGCCCGAATTTGGCTTCGCGCCGTGGCGCCGCAACTCGCTGGCGGTAGGACTCGATGACCTTGCGTGTCGTCCCTGCCACATTCACGGGCCCAAAAAATGCCCCCTCACGCACCATCGCTGTCTGAAAGACCTCAAAGGCCCGCAGGTCTGGAAAGCCCTGCAAGCAATACTCGACGACGGCCAGAGTTCGGGCTAACAAACGCCCATCGCATGAGTTTAACCCTAGTGAAAAACCCTCCTTCGCCTGGCCAAAAATTGCCCATCGTGGCGATCGACGGCCCCGCCGGCGCCGGTAAGAGCACCGCCGCGCGCCTGCTTGCAGCCCAGCTAGGATTCATTCTCATCGATACGGGTGCGCTCTACCGCACGCTCGCCCTGCAAGCCCTGGAGCGCAACATTTCGCTCGCCGACGGCCCCGCGCTGGGCCGCCTGTGTTCAGAGCTAAAATTTCAATTTGGTAGCCTCGAAAAACCCTCGGGCAACAACGTGCCCAAGCTCAAAATTTACTGCAATGGCTTGGACGTAACGGACTCCATCCGCACGCCCGAGCTGGGATTAGCAGCTTCGAACGTCTCCAAACTCCCCGAAGTGCGCGCCGCTCTGCTGCAAGTGCAGCGCGACTTTGGCCGCGATGGCGGCATCGTCATGGAAGGCCGCGACATTGGCACCGTGATTTTTCCGCAAGCGGAGCTGAAGTTTTTTCTGACCGCTTCCGTAGAATCCCGCGCGCGCCGCCGCTGCGAGGAACTCGAAGCGGCCGGCATCACGGTGAAGTTCGACCAAATCCTCCGCGAAACCCAAATTCGCGACGACCAAGACTCCAATCGTCCCATTGCTCCGCTGAAGCCCGCGGCGGATTCCACACTCATCGATTCGACCGCGAAAACGCTCGAAGAGGTCGTTGCGGAAATGGCCCGTCACGTGAGATCCTATCTCACGAAATGACGGTGCTTGAACCCATCCTAGTCGCCCTCATCGTTGCCCTCGCTTTTCCTCCCTTCGGGCTGTGGCCCTTGGCTCTGATCGGATTTATCTTTTTTGCCCGCGCCCTTCTCGATTCTCCCACGCGGTCTGGTCCGCCCAGCAAAGGTCCTTCCGCGGTGCGCTTTGCCGTGTACAGCTTTGCGGTCAACATCTTTGGCTTTTATTGGCTCGCCTACACGCTCAAGGAATTTGCGAATCTCAGCTGGCTCGTAGCGGTGCCCGCCATGATTCTCGTTTACCTGGGCTTTGCCCTTATTCCCGCGGCCTTCGGCGCCCTATGGGGCTGGATTGACTACCGACTGCCCGGTCGCTTCCGCCGCGTGGGACTTACGCTCTTGCTCGTAGCTTACGACGGATTCGATCCGCGCCTGTTTCCGTGGAGCCCCGTTATGAGCGTGGGCTCGGATCCAATTCTCATGGCCTCGGTGGCCAAGTTCGGCACCTGGGGCTGGCGCGTGCTCTTCTTTGGTTTGGCCGTTTACCTGGCGGACCTCACCCTGCGGCCCAAAAACAAAGCGCTCTACTGGCGCATGGCACTCTCCGTGCTCCTCGTTTTTGGCTCGGCTTACGGCGTGGGCTTCTGGGCGCGCTCTGAACTACGCAAGCGATACGCCGATCGCCAACCCATCGCACTCGTTCAGGGCAACATCGGTAACTACGAAAAGAAACTCACCAAACTTAAAATCATGCCCACAGTGCACAACGTTCTGGCCGTGCATCGCGATCTCATCGAACGCGCAGCAATCCACTTGGCACCCGCGGCCACCGCGGGCGTGGAGCCCTGGGTGCTCTGGCCCGAAACGTCTTTTCCGGGTGCCCCCACGGCCGATGCCCGTGACCGCAAAATTTTAGAGGACTGGACTCGCCAGACCCGCGGGCTCCAGCTTGTGGGCTCCTACGAAAACATGGTCACGCCCTTCGGCGGCAAACTCGTGCCCATGGATTACAACATCATTGCGTTTTTTCACGAGCGCACCGGCTACGTGTCGCGCTACCAAAAAAATCTTCGCCTCGCCTTTGGCGAGTACATTCCGGGCGACGAAACTTTTCCTGGCCTCTACAAATTATTTCCGGCGGTGAATCACTTTGGCCGTGGCCATGACTTGGGTGGACTCGCCCATCCCGACCCGGCGGGCGCCGTGTTCTTGCCGCTCGTGTGCTACGAAATTCTGTTCGAAAGCTTCGTCGATAATTTTGTGCGCGAAGCCCACGCCAAGTATCCCGGCCGGCCGCTCGTGCTCATCAATCCCTCGAACGATTCCTGGTACGGTCCTACTTCGGAGCCTTTCCAAAACGCACACCTTGCACGCTGGGCCGCTGCACGAGTGGGCTTACCGTTGCTACGCCCTACCAACACTGGGCTCTCGCAGATTGTCGCCCCCTGGGGCGAAGTCATGGCCAGCGGCCCCCGCGACGACATGGCCCTCATCTTCGGCGAACTCCCCGTAGAGCACCAACAAAAGCGCCTCCCCGCCACCAACTAGCAAGCACGCCCCCAACCACCAACCGCCCCAATCCCCCCTTGTGCATTTGTCTCCAATTTGTGACAGCTCCCTTAGCTTAGTCCCAAGAGTTCCGTGCTCGGTAGGTCGAGCACCTGTCCGATCTTTTGGGCGGCCACTAGCGAGAGTCTGCGCTGACCACGCTCGATCATATTCCAGTAGCTTCGCGCCATACCGGCTTGTTGCGCGGCCCGGGTAATGGATAGCCCGAGTACCTTGCGTTTGCTACGAATCAGGCGCGCGGGATCCATCTGCAGTTCGTGCGCCCTTTGGCGGAGCTGTGCTACCCGTTCGCGATCGAGGGGCGTATCGGAATTCTGAACTTCGCAGATGACCTCGTTGCCTTTGCGCCAAAAGACAATTTCAAAACTTGGGTCCCAAAGGGCGTGGTAGTGCAAAAGCAGCTGCCGAAAATTGCGCGCAATTTTGGCGCGCGACATGAGGGGCGATCCATCTATTTTGCTGTAGCGAGTTCCTAATTGTGTCATGGGCTTTGGCCCGTGCGAAAAGCTTGCCAATTTGCAGCCTCGCGGCTGTCACAAATTGGAGACAAATGCACAAGGGTGCAGGCAGGATGTTTCTGGGCGGTAGGCCTTTCCGGTGTCGATAGTTTAGACAGCTGACAAGCCACATTCGGTACACGGTATAAACTATTGAATTAAAAGAATCTTATGGATTTTGACCGACTAAGTATTGGACACCTCTAGCACATGGTTTTGGCTAAGTTCTCTATTTCGCAGGGAGCTTTGGGTGGCACCACTCCTGCAACCATTTGGGCAGGGGGACTTTTATGCGCTTCATTCTTACGACCTCGCTGACCTTGGCTCTGCTTGCTGGCTGCGCCCAGGCTCGCAAAGGCATCGGCGCTGGAGCTCAAGATGAAATTTGGAGCTCGCAACCTCTTTGCGCAAACAGCAGCTCGGCCACCCTCTTGGCTTGCGCCGACGTAACTCCCGACATCACCGCCAACTCGGCGGAAATTGCCGTAAACCAGCTGGGATTTGATCCGGCCGCTACGCCCTACCGTGTCTTCGCTCGCGCCCACGGGGCATCAACCTTCGTCATGCTCGCCGATAACGTAACGACTCCCGCCGGCAGCTCCTTCGTAGTGAAGGCCAAAGGCAGCACCTACATCGAAGAGTACGAAGAATGGATCATCGAGATTGCCGTAACTTTCGACTCCGACGGCTACCAAACCACCGCGCAACCGCTTCAGGGCACGATTGCCGCCCGTGCAACTCTGAACTGGCCGGAACTCGATCAAACCACGCCGACGAAGTAGGCTAAGTTCCAGCAATGGAACACGGCCACTCGCACCATCATCATTCGCACGGCCACGCGCACGATCACGGAGGCTCCACCCAAGCACTATGGTGGGGCTTTGGCCTTAACCTTGCCTTCACGCTCATCGAAATTATCGGCGGCCTCTACACGGGCAGCGTGGCCATTCTGGCCGATGCCGTGCACGACCTTGGCGACTCCGCTAGCCTCGCTCTGGCCCTTTACTTCGAACGCTATTCACAGAAGCGGCCCGACGCCGAGTACAGTTTTGGCTACCGCCGCTTCTCGCTGCTCTCCGCCCTGATCTCGGGCGTGGTGATTCTCTCCGGATCCGTTGTGATTCTTTTCGAGGCCATTTCGCGCTTTCAAAATCCGCGCGAGCCCCTCGGCATGGGCATGATCGGCCTCTCGGTCCTGGGACTCCTGGTCAACGGCGCCGCGGCCCTCAAAATGAAAATGGGCCGCAGCCAGAACGAGCGCATGCTCTCGTGGCACTTCGTAGAGGATGCTCTGGGCTGGCTCGCCACACTCGTTGCCGCCGTGTTCATTACCTGGAAGCATTGGACCTGGGTGGATCCCGCCCTCGCTATTCTGCTGGCCGTGTGGGTCTCGCGCAACGTGTGGCGCGAACTGCACACCACCCTGCGCTTCTTCCTGCAGGCCGCTCCCGCCGATTTTAATGTAGAAAATTTTTCGACCCGCGTAACCCAACTGCCAGGAGTGCTGGGCCTGCACGATTTGCACGTGTGGAGTTTGGACGGGGCCCGCCACGTGCTCTCGCTGCACGTTGTCTTGGAGATGAGCCTGGCGCAGGACTCCAATCGCCTGCGTGCGATTAAACAGAACATCAAAAAATTGGCCGGCGAATCGCACGCGCTCCACGTCACAATCGAAACCGAACACGGCGAAGACGACTGCTTAGGCCGTTGCGACGAAGACAAAAGCCCCGGCACAAGATAAAATGACCGCATGAACGCCACCAAAACCGATCCCGACCGCACTCCCGTTGCCCAAGACATCTTCACTTGGTGCACGAAGGAGAAAACGGAAACGTGGCACGTGGTGCGCAACCAAGGCAAAGACGGCATCGTAGACCGCGTGGTCTGCAAGGCCTGCGGTTCCGAACACAAGTACCGCCGCGCCGCCAAGACCGTCACCCTCACGCGCGCTCCCGGGCGCAACGTGATTGTGCGTAATCCCCAGGCCGCTTCGGGCGGGATATCCTCGGACGCTATCGAGACCACATGGTTTGCGGGCGTTAAGAAATGGGGCACCAAACCCGTGAACAACTTCGACCCCGGAATTAGTTTCAGCGTGGGCGAAGTTGTGGAACACGCAGTTTTCGGCAAAGGCGTGGTTCAAACCCGTCGCGAAAATAAAATCGACGTCCTCTTCAAGGACGGCATCAAGACGCTACCCTCAAAGCGCTGAAACGCGCACTGTCACGCCAAACGAAGATCCAAAGAGTCCCGGCAAACCTACGTTGCCAAAGGCCTCTTCGCGCCCCTCAGGACGGAAGAGCGGAATTTCGGCGGCAACGCCCACCCACAAGTCGCGCATCATTTCGTATTCGGCCGAAGGCATGGCAGCAAAGAGTCCCGCCCCGCCTTGCTCCACGCCGGCTACCGAGTAACCATTCACGCGCCGAAGCAGCGCCGTAACTCCCCACCGAAAATGCAAATCGCTACCGATGCCCGTGTCCGCTTGCACGCGCGCCCGGCCACCCCAATTCATTTGGTAGGCCACCACGGCATCCGGATCGCTCGGCATAAATGGAAACTCTAGCTCCGGCCCCAGCAGCAAACTCACCAGGGAGTCCTGGCTGGCTTCGCGAATTTCGTAGTACAAACCTACGCCGAGCTCGTCGTTCGGATCGTGCAAATGCAATTTGCCGGAGCGATGCTGCGCCCACGACACACGGTAGCCAATGTCGCGCAGGTAGCGGCCGCCGAGCGAAATTTCGTAACCGCCCAGCTCCGAACCCTGCGCCACTTGGTCATTCGTGGAACTCAACGTATTGATGGGCAACATAAAGCCTAGGCGCGACGTAAAGTCCGCCGCGTGCAAGGCCAGCAACGAGGCCGAAATTTCGGTGCGCGAAATGCTCAAATCACCCGTGGGGCGGGCCAGGGGGCCCGGGTTGATAGATATGGTTTGCGAAGGCACGCCAATCAAACTGGACCGAAACTCCGGCACCCCGGAGTTGTGCCGAAAGCGGGTTGAGATATCGAAGAAGGGCTCGCTTTCGCCCACCCGACGTCCCGGAGCCTGAGACCGCCCCGCCGCCGGCCTGGAGGGGCTCGGGGGCGAAATCTGGATGTCGGGGACTTCGGCCCGAGCCACCAAAGAAGCCAAGGTCAGGAACGCGAGAGAAAGTCTCATAGTGTCAATTTTACGGGCAGGGGCCTAGGCCTTACCATGCTTTAAGTTTGACTCCCCCCCGGCCGGTTTGGCATTTAAAGGGGGGATGATCACGCAGCGCGAAATCTACCTGGATTGCAACGCCACTCACCCCCTCTTGCCCAGCGTACGCCAGGGCTTGTCGCAAGCAATTCTTCAAGAATGTCCCTCACTTGCTAACCCCTCTAGCATTCACCGCCGCGGCCAGGCAGCCAAGAAGGGCATTTCGGATTTACGCGCGGCCCTTTGCCAAGCTCTGGGACGCGGCGATGGCGATGAATTTATTCTTCTCTCGGGAGCTACCGAAGCCATCAACCTCGCCATGCGCGGTTTCGTGGAAGAGCGCCTGCTCGCTGGTCGCACGACCAAAGTTTTTGCCACCACCGTAGAACACTCCGCCGTGATCGACACTCTCGGCGCGCTTCCCTGCCCCACCGAACAATTCTCCGTGCGCCACGACGGCTCGCTCGATATTCCCGCCGTGCTCGCGAGCATTGGCGACACGCTCGGCGCCAACGACACCACCGATGTTCTGTTGTGCGTGCAACTCTGCAACAACGAAACGGGCGTGGCCTTCGATCTTGATGCCCTCTTGCCGCAACTGCACGCGCGCTTCGGGCAAAAACCACAAATGCACCAACAAAAAATTAAGGGCGGACAACATCCACTGTCCGCGCAACGCGTATGGGTGCTGCTGGATGGCGCACAGGCGCTCGGCAAGTTGGATCCCGCTCGCGTGCGCCGCGCACTGCACTTTGCCGATTACCTTTCGCTCTCCGCCCACAAATTGGGTGGCCCCGCCGGCGTAGGTGCACTGTGGGTGCGTCCGCAAGCTCCGTTCAAGGCGCAAATGACGGGCGGCACACAGGAGCGCAAACGCCGCGCCGGCACTCTGAACTCCGTAGGGGCGCTAGGTTTTCGCCTGGCACTCGAAGCCTGGGCCGAACACGGCAATGCTTGGCGCGCGCACATGCGTCGCCTGCAAGAAAAACTCGCTGCGGGTCTGCGCGAAATTCCCGGCATTGTTCTTCACGGTGTGCCCACGCAAAACGATGTGCCCGCCCTTCCGAACACACTCAACTTCCACGTGGACGGTTGCCCGGAAGAAAGTTTGCTCCTCGCGCTGGATCTCGATGGCTTTTGCGTGTCGAGCGGCTCGGCCTGTAACTCGGGCAGCCTAAAACCCTCGCGCGTGCTCACCGCCATGGGCTTTACGCGCGACGAAGCGCTCTCTTCGCTGCGCGTGTGCGTGGGCGTAGAAACTACCGACCAAGAAGTTGAAGACTTTCTCAGTTCCGTACGCAAAAAAGTTGCGCACATTCGCGAAGCCCGCCGGCAAAGCGCCGAGCTCCTGCCGGAGATTCGCAGTTAAGCGAGCCAACCATGTCGGAAATCAAAGGCAACCCCTACATTCAGGACACGAGCAAGGCGAACGCGCTGCCCGGGGCCGGCAAGAAAGTAGTCGTTGCGATGTCCGGCGGCGTGGACTCGTCCGTGACTGCGGCGCTTTTGAAGCGCCAAGGTTATGAAGTGGTGGGCATCGCCCTCCAGACCACCGATTACTCGAAATACTTGAAAGATGAATCCGGCGGCACCTGCTGCTCCATGAAGGACATGGAAGACGCTCGCCGCGTGGCCGAGACCATTGGCATTCCCTTCTATGTGCTCGACACCGAAAAAACTTTCGACGCCAACGTGGTCGATTATTTCGTGAACGAATACATGCAGGGGCGCACGCCTAATCCGTGCGTCATGTGCAACACGAAAGTTAAATTCAATCACCTCTACCGCAAGGCCATGGACATGGGCGCGGACTTCATTGCCACCGGCCACTACGCACGGCTCTCCAAAGAGCCGGAGCTGGGTTATTGCCTGTGGAAGGCGAAGGACGAAGCCAAGGACCAAACTTACTTCTTGTTCAATCTGACCCAGCGCCAGCTAGAAAAAACTCTTTTCCCGCTGGGCGGCCTAACCAAACCCGAAGTGCGCAAGATGGCCGAAGAGTTTGGCCTTACGACCGCCGAAAAACCCGACAGCCAAGAGATTTGCTTTGTGCCGCCCGATGGCTACGCGAAGTTCATTGAAGATCGCACCTCGCCCTCGATGCGCAAGGGCGGCTACATTGTGACCACCGAGAACCAAGTGCTCGGCAACCACGATGGCGTGTTCAAATACACCCTTGGGCAGCGCAAGGGCCTGGGCCCCGCACTCACCATGGCCAAGAACATGGGCATTCACCATGCCGACCAGTTCTACGTGGTTAAAATCGATGCCATCCGCAACCTTGTTGTTCTGGGCCTAGAGCGCGACCTTATGCGCTGGGGCCTAATGGCCACTAATCTGAACTGGATTGTGGCGCCCGATCTGCGCCAACCTAAACGGGTACAAGTTAAAATTCGTCACCGCGCTCCGCTGGTGGACGCCGAAATTCGCCTGCTCGGCGACAACCGCCTGGAAGTGCGTTTTGTAGAAGCCCAGCGCGCCATCACTCCCGGTCAGGCCGTGGTCATGTACGACGGCAACCTCTGCTTAGGCGGCGGCTGGATTCAAGAAGTGATCTCCGTGAACGAGGCCGAACGCCCCAGCAAGAGCGGATTTGACCTCGGCCACGAATCCCGATAAGTCTCTCTTCGTTCGCATCTCCGTGCCCGGATGGTGGAATTGGTAGACACGCAGGTCTCAGAAGCCTGTCCTCGCAAGGGGGTGGAGGTTCAAGTCCTCTTCCGGGCACCAAATGTCAAGGTCCTCGAACCATGAGGGCCGAAAAGTTCGCAACTATCTGATTTCTCGTTACCAAGCAAAGCCGCTTCCTCCGACTTCGCTTGGTTCTGCACGTACTCTCGTCCGGCG
>JAFEAR010000100.1 GCA_018266335.1 Bdellovibrionales bacterium | reverse complement strand
GGTAGTTGTTGGGGCCGGTATCGGCAATGATAAGGTGCACGAACTAGAGGCCGATATTCTTGAGGGCCTGACGAGTTGGTGTTCGGTGATGCGACCACCCGCGAAGCTCCTCGAGGGCCCTACGGGATAAATCTTCTCCGTTTTGGATAAGGGAGTGAGCGGTTTCGTCGGGGATCTGAACGGTGACCTGCATGCTTCTCCTTTTACAGTATCGGATCTGGTTTCAGGTTGGTATGTTTTGGGCAGGTTTAGGTGGCGGGTGCTTTTGCTACGGCTAAGGAGAAGGCTAAATATAAGGATAAAAGGATAAACGCTTATAAAGCATTGATATTAAATTATTTGTTCGGCTGAGCCGCCAGTCAAACCTACCACCGAATAACCAAGTGCCAGCTGAGCCTACCGAGATTCGGAGCAGTCGCCACTCGAACCTACCGGAAGGTGTGTAACTCGGGTTGTGGAAAAGCCGCTGGTGCCACGTAAACCTACCGGTGGGACGGTTTGTTGCCAGCTAAACCTACCGCACGCACTGTGGAAAACAGCGTTTCCGCCAGCTAAACCTACCGTGATGTGCCACACGCACCTACCGTAATTTATGCTGATCTGCCAGTGGATCCTACCGCGACCCGCCACCCATACCTACCGGTGGCTTCGTCGGGAATCGCCAGCTGAACCTACCGTGGAAAGTTTCTGCGCTCCGTCGCTCTGACGTTTGTTGGCCGCCTTCACCTCCTTCACAAAATCAAAAGAAGGCCAGATCGTGAAGATCACGTCTAGCAGTTTTTTTCGAACGCCTGTGATGTTTTTCCGCTCAAAGTCGTGCAGGATGCCCTTCTTTTTGATGTCCTCGAAGGCATTTTTGACCGCATCAATGGCCGCGCGCTCACGAGTATATTCGTTTAGGAGGCAACTATCCCGTTTGATGGTCGTATAGCGGATGCTGAAAGGCTTCAGCAGATCGGCGCCTGTGCACTTGAGGACGACGTACTTGTGGAGCCATCGTGTCAACTTGCTGTCGTGTGACATCAGGAGGGCGTAGTTGAACTGCCGATACGTGACCTTGTCGATACTATCGGTTACGAAGGGATGAAACTGGACGGCCCATTTGGCGATGGGATCGTCTTTTAGCCGATTGCGTGAGACGGCAACAAGAGCTGGCAGGTATGGCGAAACGGCGAGCAGTTCCCCGTTGCCAGTATTCTCTCGGATCTCGATGACGGATTTGGACAGAATGTTCAAGGCGAGAACGATTTCCTGATAGGAGCGGGTGTGGCCATGCTTCTTAAGCTCTTCGCGAAGCTGGTAAATCGTGAATACGACACCGCTTCGAAAGGTGGATTTGTCAAAAAAACCTGCGAACTGGTCAATCGCGAGTTTCCGTAGAGCCTCTTCAATGAGTTCCTCCGTGGTGCTCGGGTAATAATCCCGCTGGTTGCCGTCAAGGTCGATAACCCTGGCTGGAGAAACCGTCACGGTGTAGGCACGGTCCCGGTGTTGAAAAACGGTCGTGTAATTGTCCAGAAACTTGCCGTTTTCCCGAGCCTTCGCTTGCGCTTGTCGGCTCACTGAGTACCGCGGAACGCTGTCCCAAAGGTCGATGGCGTTCGAAAAGCGTTCACGCTCTTCCTCTGTGTTGCAAAGAACCTGTTGAAAAAGATTGAGCTGAGCATTTGCAAACTCAGTAGGTTTAGCTGGCGGCTGGGCATTCGGCGTTTCGTGCGGCGTTACGGCTGGAAATTTCTGCCTGAGAATCTTCCCTGCCCTGACGAGATCTTTCCTATCGTCCCCAAGATTGTTCATAAATCTTCTTCCCTCTGTATTGCCCGGTCACCTTTCTCCATCCAGTTCTCGCCGCAGAGCCTGAAGGGCCCTTTCAAGAGTTTCACCAAGAACCCAGTTATAGCGATCAGAAATCTCGTAAAATCCGTCACGAGTAGCCATCGTCACTTTCGTGTTCAGTTGAATGTTGCGGCCGGTGCGATGGCGGCGCTGCTGACGTTTGGGCGGCTTACTTGGCTCTCTACTTTGGAATTGAGCCCCTTCTGCAACCGCCCGCACCGCTTCTAGCGGTGGCTGGGCAGATTTCGTCGGCTTGGGAGTGGCGAACCGCGAGAGATCGAGATCTTCGAACAACCCAGCTCTTTCAGCCATGGACCGCTACCGCCTTTCCTGCTAAAGGTTGCATCAAACGAATGAGTTCAGCGGTGTATTCACGTGCATTGGCAATTGCGTTCTCAAGCCCGCCGACTTGGTGAGGATCCAGTGTTTCAAGCGATCCTCCGAACGAAAACAGCGCACGGAAAGCTTCACGTTCATGCAAATGGGTCCGAAACGCCGGAATCTTGTTCTTCTCAAATTCATGCTGAAGGTGAGACAGTGTTTTCGTACGAATCGCCGAGCTGGTCCGAGTATAAAGAATTGAGAACGGAATCGTTTTCCTGAACGCTTTTTCCTGTTGCCTAATGAGCATCACAGCCTTTGCTGCCTGTTTGGCGTCCAGTTGCGAAGCTTGGGTCGGGATTATAACTAAATCCGCTCTGGATATCGCATAGGCGACCATCATGGATGCAGTCCCCTCAAGATCAACGATAACGAAAGGTGTTCTCTCGGCGGCAGCATCTACCTCGTCGATGACGGTCGCTTCGGAAATATCAGCAACGACAGTAATATTTTCGGGAGTACCGCGCTTCGCCCATTCAGAAACGGGTTTGTTCGGATCCGCATCCAGAATCGTGACCTTCGCGCCTCTTCGCGCTAGCTGCGTCGCCAAAATAACCGCCGCAGTCGATTTCCCTGCTCCGCCTTTCGGATTTGCAAAAACTATCGTGGGCATAGATCTGTCATCAATGCGCACTATATCACAACGGATATCCGATAGCTATCCAGGATCCTTAGGATATCTATCGGATATCCGATATCTATCGGATATTGCTATATTAGCCAATGATCTCCGTTGAGCGGGGCTTCACCGAAGTGGCGACTAGAGGGTGTATGAACAATCCCACCCCTCACCCCACGGTCACCACCGCGGCGATCTACGTCCGCGTGAGCACCGAAAACCAGCACGACGACCTGCAGTTCACCGAGCTGCGCGCCTATGCGGCTCGCATGGGCTAGGCCGTCGTCGAGTACGCCGAGAAGCGTTCGAGCGTGAAGAAACGGCCTGTCCTTTCCCAGCTGATGGCCGATGCCCGACTCCGACAAGAACAACCCGGCAAGCCGCCTCATGCTCCACATCCTGGGCGCCGTCGCGGAGTTCGAACGAAGCATCATTGTCGAGCGCGTCCGCGTCGGCGGTCACCGAGGCGCGCCGCCAAGGGAAGCACTGCGGCGGGGAGAGGAACATCTGGTGCCGCGATGAGGCGTGGGCGATGCGCCAGAGATGGCGGCCGGCTGTCCCAATCAAGTCCAGTAAGAGGTCGGTCCAAAGGGAAGCAGGGCAGGGAAGAGTCCGGGTCGGATCCGGCCCTTTTACCCCAAAAAACCCGCTAAACCAAATTTTCGAGAGCTCCGGGAGGCGCTCGGAATTGTGGCGCAGTAATGTCACATGGTCTAAAAACTCCTCTATTCTTTACTCACGATAATGGTTATTCCTGCTGGAATAGCCTATGATAATGTTCCTTCTCACAGGCGATCTGCGGTATCCTGCTTCTTACCCCCATGCCTCTCCCTCGTTGGGCTGCGGATCCATCCCTGGACCTCCAAGGCCGTCTGTTTTGCGGCTGCGGCCAGCGGCCGCCGGCCGTGGCCGGTTGGTGCCGAGCGTGCTATCACGCCCGCTGGCGCTCGGCGCGCCGCTTCGGCGGGAACCGCGAGCGGGCCCTCACCCGCGACGGGTATGCCTGCGCGGGGTGTGGGGCGCGCACGGGACTCATCGTCCACCATCGGCACCCCGGGGAAAACCGCCTGGCGGCGCTCGCCACCCTCTGCCGGGCCTGCCACGCCGCGGTGCATCATCGCCCGCAACCCTCCGGCTGGTGGCCGGCCCCGCTCGGAGAATGGTGGGAGGAACAACATGCCGGCGCGCCGCGGCAGCGCGGGCTGTGGGATCCGCCGAGCCCCGCCGCGGCCGCGCTGGCGAGGGCGGCGTGAGCGAGCCCGCCCCGGCGGCGCTCGCCGTCGTCCCGCGCGCCCCCGAGCCGCCGAGCTGGGTCCGGTGGAAGGCGCTTGTGTTGGACGGGGTCTCTTCGCCGCACACCCGCCGCGCCTATGACCGCGCCTTGACGGCCTTTCACGCCTGGTACCGCCCGGACGAGCACGGCCCGTTTCACAAGGCGGCCGTGCAGGCCTACCGGGCGGCGCTCGAGCGCCAGGGCCTCGCCCCCTCGTCGATCAACGTCCACCTGGCGGCCGTGCGCAAGCTGGCCCAGGAAGCGGCCGACAACGGCCTGCTCGATCCGGCGGCCGCGGCCGCGATCGCCAAAGTTCGCGGCGCGCGCCAGGCCGGGCGGCGGTTGGGGAATTGGTTGACGCGGGACCAGGCCCAGCAGCTGCTGCTCGCCCCGGATCCCACCACGCTCCCGGGCCTCCGCGACCAGGCGCTGCTCGCCTTGCTGCTGGGCTGCGGCCTGCGTCGGAGCGAACTCGCCCAGTTAACCCTCACCGACCTCCAGCAGCGCGAAGGCCGCTGGGTGATTGTGGATTTAGTGGGGAAGGGAAGCCGCGTGCGCTCGGTCCCTATGCCTGCCTGGGCCAAGGCCGCCGTCGACCGCTGGACCGATGCCGCGGGCCTCGGCGAAGGTCGCTTACTGCGTCCGGTGAATAAAGCGGGGCGCCTCGCCGGCGAGGGCCTCACGGCCCAATCGATCTTCGACATCGTGCAGCGCTACAGCCAGCAACTCGGGATCCCCTTCGCCCCCCACGACCTCCGTCGCACCTTCGCCCAACTCGCCCACCGCGGCCGGGCCCCCCTCGAACAACTCCAGCGCTCGCTCGGCCACGCCTCCGTCCAAACCACCGAACGCTACTTGGGCGTCCAACAGGATCTCGCCGACGCCCCCTGCGACCGCCTGGGCCTTCGGCTTTGAGACAGAGAGAGGATGTGTGAGTGAGTGTGCAACACCCGACTCGGCGCGCCGAACACCCCCCTCTATCACCACGTTAGAAGAGATTTTGCAGTATTAAGTACCTATATAATATATATATACTGCGCGCGCGGCTCTTTTCGAGGTCTGTAAATAGCTAGAAAACAGCCACTTAGCGCCATGAATGTCCTTGCGGAAAAAACCGGCTGGAATCGGGAATTTTGCGTCGAAAGTGGATTTGGTGGTCCGGCCGCTGCGAGACGCGGGGGATGGGCCGTGAACCGGCTTTGGATTGCGCGCAAACCAACCAGTAATGAGTAATCCTGCCTTCGGCGGCTCGACGAGCGCCGCGCGGCGGCGAATAGGCTTCATTTCACGCTTGACACAGGGTAAACTTAGTTGTGAGCGCCCCGCCGCACCCAGCGCTACTTCGCCCATGTCGTCCCCAGCCGACGTTCGTGAAGCGTTACAGCGCATCCTTCACGACCACAGCCTTAAGAGTATCGGTGAGTTAATCGCCCAAGAACCCGCTAACATCCAGTGGTGTATCCTGTTCTACGCCCACCAACGGGTGGAACAGTTGGAGGCGAGCCCATCGCAATAAGCGCACCAGCCGCTACTACCGCCGCTTCCGCCCAGTCGCCCAACGGCACCAAGTACGGATTCGGCGGTAAGCCGTTCCGCCGCCGACCGCAAGCGCCTCACGCCCAAGCAGGAAGCCTTCGCTACTCATTACATCGCGGCCAAAGTCGTACCACGAAGCTGACCTGCTCCCCGAAATCTGATCCATGGATAATTAGAGTTCTCCCGAAAGACGGAAAAGGAGAACGAAAGGTGAAAAAGAGCCGTTACAGCGAAGACAAGATGATCGCTGCAATAAAGCAGGTGGAGGCGGGGCGGAAAGTCGGCGCAATGGGGATATCGGGTCTCCTTCAGACCCAGTCATTATTCCCGTTGCAAAGCCACCCGGTGTAGAGTTTGGAAAGCCGCCGCGCAGCGGCTTAGTTCAATCCTGCGTTACGTCTACTTCGCTGAGTAGCAAGGTGCAACGGGTGTTGCTCGCTGTGGTTGGGTGGTGGCGTCGAGTCGAAAGCGGTTCTCGCCGCGACGAATCGCTAAAGGCTTAGTTGACGCCGTCGGCAAAGCCCAACGCCTCCGTTCCGTACTGCCGCCCCCGTGGGCGAAAGTCGCGAATCGACGCTTGCCGCACGCTGCCGGCAGCGACGAGGGCGGGTGTTTTCGGGCCATCACCAAGGACGGGGAAGTCCAAGACCGGTTGACCGCGCGGGCCCGCGGTCTCGGGAATTCTCGTCGATTGTCGCCATCTCTCGTTCGCTCTCGCCCTCTTCGGGGAAGGTTTCACGCCTTTCTCGCTAGTTCGCGCCTCGGTCTCACACTTTCGCGGGACATCGCGCGGGTTCTCTGGATTTTCTCCGCGCCAACGGCGGCCAGCGGACGGGGTTACGGAATTTGTACGTAACGAAAGGCCGGAGGCACCGTACGCGCAAGCTACTCAATCGAGAAGGGAAAGCATTGAAAACCGAGCCCTGCTTCCGTACACTCCTTTATGTTCCACTACCGCCTTTGTGGGCGACACGGAATCACTTTGCGGGTGACGGAAGGGGGAATTGAGACAATTGATGATGGAGCCCGCATTTGCCAAAACGCCGATAAGGAAACTGAGAAGAGAGAGAATCGCCTCGGGAAAGCCCTGACCGCACATCTATGAAGCGAGAACACCGCTCATTCTACTTCACTGTTCTGCATGGCCTACACCAGGACGGACGAAGGGTCCCGACTGACTTCGCCAGGCGGAAAAATTCAAGTCGGTTTGTAAAAATCCCGTGGGCTCCGGTTCTGCCGAGCCGTTGGCCGGAAATCACGGCGGTGAACCATGGAAAGTCTTGGATGTCGTAGGGCGAGTAGACCATTTGGTGGTCTTAACTCGAAACGAATGGCGGTCCTCGTATGCAACCGGTATGGGAAGGCTATTTGCGGAAGCGGTCGGTGGACAATGGGCGGCAACAAACGCCTTCCCGAGTTCCCGTAGTACCTCTGGAAAGTCCTACCCCCTAGGCGTTTGCCTTACTTAGCAAAAACGAGAGAAGTTCCCACGTTCGCCACCACTACGGTTTAAACCAATCGTCGTCTCGCGACGACGCCAGAGCAAAGTCCTTGGGGTTGCTCCCTAGCATGGCAGCAACCCCTGTCTTCCCCTCCCTCTTGCCCCTGGCGAGCAAAAGATCATGGCGCTAAGGATGTGTGCTTCAGATCCGTCTCACACGATAGGCCGAACTTGCGGGATTGCATGTGGAGTGCCTGCGGCGCGGCCCGTTTAAGCCTTAAGCGATTCGGCAACAAGGGGTTAAGCTTCAGAAGTGTCAGTGATGCTCCGGCATGGCCCACCTGTGATGGCCAGATTTGGCCCAGCCGTGAGCTGATATTACCTCACTCGGTTCGGGAACTGGCGATGGCCGTCCCGACGGGAGTGAAGCCTGGCGGTTAAGCTTCAGAAGTTCAGCAAAAAGGAAAAAGGGGTCATGCTAGACCTTTCAACAATCCGTTAGCGGCGGAAAGAAAGAAAAGGGAAGATGACCCGGAAGCAGGATAGCGCGAAGAAGGCGCATTAGAAATGGATTTGCCGTCTTCAATCTGGGACACCGGCCAGGAGTGAAACATGGCAGCCAAGAGTAACGGGACAGGAGCGCCCCCAACTGTACGGTGCGCGATCTACACAAGGAAGTCGACCGAGGAAGGCCTGAATCAGGATTTCAACTCGCTCGACGCACAACGCGACGCCGGGCGTGTCATTTTGTGCGTAGCCAAGCGGGCCAGGGTTGGGTGCTGCTGCCGGAGCAGTATGACGATGGCGGCTACACCGGTGCGAACATGGATCGCCCAACTCTTCGGCGACTGCTGGCGGACGTGCGGGACAGGAAGATCGACTGCATCCTTTGTCTCGGTCACGCAGCAGTTCAAGCTCCCTCGGCCGATTGACTTTGAACATCCTGCTCTCCTTCGCGCAATTCGAGCGAGAGATCATTTCCGAGCGCACAAAAGACAAGCAGGTCCTGGCTCGCAAGCGGGGAAAGTGGACCGGCGGCCACCTGCCGCTTGGCTACGATCTCAAGGACGGCAAACTCGTCGTTAACGAGGAAGAGGCGGCGCGCGTGCGCCAGATCTTCGAGTGGTACCTAGAAGGGCATTCCGTGTTCGGCATCGTGGCGAAGTGTGACGGTTGCGAGTGGCGAAACAAGCGGTGGACGACCAGCGAGGGAAAAACCTACGGACGACCCGATTCGCAAGTGCCACCTTTACACTAGTTGGCAAATCCGCTCTATGCCGGCCGAATCCGGGCGGCGGACGAACTCGTCGCGGCCACCCACCCCAACATCATCGACGGGAACACGTTTGATCTGGTCCAACAGAAGCTAAAAGAAAACATACGGAATCCCGGCGGAGAGCATCGGACCAAACTCGAAGCCCTTCTTCGAGGGTTGATCTATTGTTCCTGCTGCGGATCTGCCATGTCACCGAGCTATTCGTCGAGCAAGAGCAGACGCTACCGCTACTACGTCTGCCTCCGCACGATGCAGAAGAAGAGTGACGGATGTACGACGCGCGCCGTCTCGGTTCCGCTGGTCGAAGAAGCCGTCATGGACAGCGTGCGTAGGTTTGTCACGAAATCGGAGGTGCTGGAAGCGATCGGGCGGGTAGCGAGGTCGCGGTTAGCGGAAGACTTGGGTCGACACCGGGAAGAACTGAAATCGGTCAACAAAACAGCGTGACAGTTCACTCGCAAACGTCAGATTGCGCCCGCGCCCAGCAGCCCAAAGATTGCCCGCTCTCCGGTGCGTCGATTTCCCTTTGACCTCTTTTCCGGAGCCTGCTCGTTCGCGCTCTCAAGTCATGATCAGGAGATTCGATATAAGTATGTTGATAGGTCACTGGGTGCTGACGTTATAGAAAATCCAGATCCGACGGTAAGAGCAACGGTTGGGCTGTGGCTGGAAGAGCCGTTTTCAATCGTTCGGGTTAAGGTTACTGTGTCGAGCGAATTCAGGTCCGGCCAAGTAACGAATACCGCGCTGCCCCCGTTTGCCTGAAGAGCACCTACCGAAAAGTGCCCGGGGCCGAATATCGGTGTTGCACACGCCTGCACCTGGATGGCTTGGCCTAAGCGAATCGTTCCCGCGGAAGCGAATAATCCGATCGTTCCGGTTGCGTTAGCGGCAGGCACTGCCTGAACGCTATTCAGCCTCGCAACAGCTCCGAGGCCATTCGTTACTACTGCTTTTGCGTTCGATGCGAGGGTCACAACGGCTGAGTCTAGGTCCAAACTTGCACCTTCTTGGACCAGGATCGTATTCAGTCCGTCCGTGCGCAGTGCTATAAGGTTTACACCTCGGGCTCGAAGCACCCCGCCGGTCACGACCAGAATTCCGCTACTTGCGGTTTCCGGAATCACAGCGCGTAAGGCAAGTACTTCGCAGTCCGACCCTACAAATAGCGGCTGAACGCAGCCTGAGACATCAACCGATTGGATGAACGTTCCC